>JAUQQB010000313.1 GCA_030550075.1 Chloroflexota bacterium
GCAGATGTCGCGGATACAGGTTCTTCAGGCGCCCTCGCTCAGCGCGGGCCCAGCCCAGCGGGAATCCCTCCAGGGCGATCAGCACCCATCCGCATGCCAATGCGGACCCGTGTGGGGATCGGTGCGCTCTCTCTTCATCCGCAGGAAGCGATTTCTGACAGGGTAGATCTTCCCCCGGACCGGACGGCAGGCCATGGACTGGCGGATCCGATGGGCCCTTCAGATCCTGATTCCAGAGGTGGGTGATGATCGAACGCTGGCTGCTCTACGATGCGGGATGTTCCCTTTGCGCCGCCCTGGCGCGAGAGGTGGAGGCCCTGAGCGAAGGGCGGCTGCGGATGCGAAGTCTCCGGGAACCGGAGGTCCAGGCCCTGCTGGACCGGGCCCGGCCGGGCTGGCGGTGGGAGCCGATGCTCCTGGAGGAAGAAGGGGAGCGGGTGCGGGTCTATACGGGCCTGGCGATGCGGATGCAGTTGGTCCGGGTCCTGGGGCCGGCGCGGGCCCTGCGGGTGGCGCAGCTTGTGGCCCGCTTTGGGGGGCCAGTGCTGGGCGTGGATTGGGGACGGCGGCGGTTACTGCAGCAAGGAGGAGCCCTTGCGGGATTGGCCCTCCTGGGTCGATGGTTCTCCCTACGACCCCGACCGGCTTCCTCTTCATCTTCATCTTTGAGATCCAAGATGGAGGGGGAGGTGTGGGAAGGATTCCTGCTCCTGCCCGCGGGGGCACCCCTTCCCGCTTGGGTCCGGAGCAGTCCCACCTATTACCGACGTATTAGGCGTGTAGATTTATACGATTACTCTACAAATTGCTACGTTGGATCGGTATTTTATGGTCATCTAGACGAGGCGGTGGGACAACAAGGTGATGGGTGGGCGACTCTTCTCACATCTAATAGGCTTTTACTAGGAAAAATACCTGGATGCACTAAATGCACTTCAACGTGTTGTTGTGGTGCTACTAAGGACTCAGGATGTTGCTTCTCGGGATCTCATGCGCATATAGGCATGAGCAATGGTCAGAGGGCCTCTTTGGCATGCGGGCAAACTGTCAGTGAAGGGACCACACTGCTTTACTCGTTTCAAATCTATCCGTGCTGATATGGGAGGGGGGCTGATGCGAGCTGAGAAAGCCCTTCGAGCGGTCATCGTTCAGGGGGTGCTGGCGGTGGGCGTGTGGGGAGCCTGTCAACCCTTGCAGCCATCCGCCCCTTCACCGGCTCCTACGCCAGTCACCTCTCCATCGGTTCCCACGCGCCCTTCGGAAGGGGCCATCCCCACCCGGGCTGTCCCAAGGTTTTCATCTCCCACACCTCCCGCCTGTGTGTTTCAGGAGATCTCGGATCCGGAGCACCCCACACCGGCCGATCGCGCCTTGCTGCCGGATCCTTCCCGCTGGCGGTGGGAGCCGGCATCGGCGGGCGGTCGATCCCTGCGCGGGATCCGCGGCCTGATCCAACCGCCCTTGCCCTGGCGGGTTTCGCCGGAGGGAGGGGTGCTTGAAGTGTTGTTGCTGTTGAACCAGAACGCCCGGGCTGTTCAGGTGGCAGTGGACCTGCGGGGTGAGGCCCACCGGCGGTTGCATCCGGAGGAGGCCTGGGATGTCTTTCTGAGCCCGGATCTGATCTTCCAACCCCATGTGCGGGGGGCGGCTTGGGGGGGAGCGGCCTGGGAGCTCTGGTTGCCGCGGGCCGCGGCCCAGCTGCGGGCGCGGCAGGAGGCCTTCCCCTCGGACCGGATAGGATCTCAGCAGCTGCGGGTGACGCCGGATGGCCGGGTGAGGCTGGAGGATCCGGCCCGCGGCGTTTCTCGGGATCTGAGGGCGCCGGCACCGATAAGGGAGGCGTTGGTGATGACCGGGACCATCGTGCTGGCGCGGGAGTGGGATCGGCCGGTGTGGTGGCGGGGGGACGCCGCTACGGGGCAGTGGGAGCGGTTGGGAGAGATCCCAGAGGACCATCCCCGGGCTGGGTCTTTCGGAGCTGGGCGTGGGATCGCTCCGAATGGATGTGGCTGGCGATCGGCGGCGTCACCGGCCTTGAGCCGGCCCACGGGCCCTCCTGGCGCATCCCGGCTCGTCCCGGAGCTCCGCTTCAGTCCTTTCAGCCTCTCCCCATTTCCCGGATCCCAGGCGATAGTATAGAGCCTGTATGTGACCTGTTCCCTGTGGGGACCTCGGGGCGGTGGCTGCTGTGGTGCCGGGTGGCGATCCTATGGCCCGAAGGCAAGCCGGTTTTCCAATTTGGGGTGACCATCGATGGGGCCACTGGGCGGGTGGAGGGCTTGGAGGATCTGGGGTTGAGGGATCCGCTGGTGGATCTGCCGAAAGGGGGGGTGGTGGGGCCGAGCTTCTATCTTTCCCCCGATGGACGGTGGCTGGCGGTGGAGTTCGCGGAGTGGGGATCGGAGGGTGGGTGGCGGGGGGCGCGGAGCCTGTATTTGCTGGATGGGGCGCAGCCGGGATGGGTACGCCGGTGGCCGGGTCGGACCTGGGTGGCCTGGGATCCGACGGGGGGCGGGGTGGTGCTTTGGGACGCAGGGAAGGATCGGCTGGAGTGGCTGCGGCTGCCTCCGGATCCCAACGGGGAGCCGGTGCCCCTGGCGGAGGCGGCGACCGCTGGGCCCCTGGCCTTCTTTGCCGAGGGCCTGGTGACCGTTTCGCGAGCCTATCCGGCGACGGTGCAGTTCTGGGATCCCAAGGGGCGGTGGCAAGGGGAGTGGGATCTTTCCCCGCTCGTGGAGCGGATCTACGGTCTGCTGGGGGAGGGGGAGCGGGTGTGGATAGGAGCTTTCGAACGGGTGGCGCCCGGGGCACCCTGTCGCTTCGCCCTGTTGGAGGCCCAACTCCTGCTTCCTTCAAGCCCCGGCGCTTCGGATGGGCAGCCTGGAGGCTAACGAGGGAGGATCCGGCGGAGCTTGACGAGCCATTTCCCACTGCCGGGCTGGGATGCAGGGAGAGGGTTCCTGCGGGGCGCGGGGTCTACTCGCTGGTGGTGGGCGCGGGATTAGGGATTTGAGGAGGGTTCGCACGAAAAGCGCCTGGAGGGCGCTCGAGCTGAGGAGCGGGCATGGGGTGGGAACCCTAAAGCAACGGGAGCGCCCCGTGCTGCTGCGGGGTGGAAACAACTCTCCCTGCTCCCACGTCCATCCATTGGCCCAGCGAGGGTCCATGTTGCGAGAGGCGATAGCGGCGGGAAAGGAGGCCGGACGGCTTGAGGTGAAGGGTTGGATCTCTCCACTTTCAGCACATTTCTGCAGGATGTGCGGGGCATGAGGATCGAATCTGGCTGATAGTGGGCGGCGGGGAGCCAGGGCGCCGGTGCCGCTACACGCTGGTGGAATGAACGCTCCCTTCCTGGCCCACAGCGTTAACGGTCGGCCGACGGCGGGTATTCGGGCGAGCGATGGAAGCGCTGTCCAGCCGGTGAGTCCTGCCCCAGGTGCAGCAGGAACTGCCTGGGGAATGTCCTGAGGTGAGGCCGGATGCTTCCGGAGATTGAGGGTGGGGTGTGAAGCGGAATCTTTTGAGATCAGCGCTTCACCTTATCCAGAGGGGGGATTACCAGGCTGCTTTCGCTCTGGGGCTTCAGAGCTCAGCAGATCCCTGGCGACCCGCCGAGTCCCAAAGTCTTTTTTCTCTTCCTGCGATGATGGCTCACGGTGAAAGTCCCGCAGGATGGCGGCACAGGTTGATGAAGCGGGGCCAGCTCGAACCGGAGCGGGGTGCTGGAACGGTTGCAAGGGACAAGAAATGAGAGGAGGCTCCTTATGGAACCCGGGTTTCTAACAGAATTGGGGAGCGTTCTGTCAGACTTGCGTCAGAGTGGATGGGTAGCATGGAAACCGAGGGGCTTCGGGGGAGGCGACGGCGGTGCGGGCGTGGGTTTCCGGGACCCCCACCTTTTGGGGGTGGGGCGGGTATAGAGATATGGAGTAGCGGATGGGTGGGCTGGGGCCAGGAGCCGATTGTGGGGAGTCCTCGATCTTTGTAGGAGGGAGAGGATGGAACGGTATCTGCTTTCCGATGGGGGTGTTCTTTGTGTTCCACCCTGGCGCGGGAGGTGGAGGCCCTGAGCGAAGGGCGGCTGCGGGTGCGAAGTCTCCGGGAACCGGAGGTCCAGACCCTGCTGAACCGCGTCCGACCCGGCTGGCGATGGGAGCCGATGCTCCTGGAGGAAGACGGGGAGCCAATGGGCCCCACCCCCCTTTATCCCCCCTCCCCACGGCCCTTTGGGCCGTG
>JAUQQB010000314.1 GCA_030550075.1 Chloroflexota bacterium
GCGCCTTCGGCGCGCGGCTCGGCCCCAAAAGCCCCCAGGAGGAAACCGCCTATATCCGTATAGGCATTGCGGGAGAACGGCTGAATAGTTACCGCAGGAGAGAGGCTGCCGAAGGCAACTCACCCCCTGCGAAAAACAGGGGTCTACTCTCCATAGCGTGGTTTCGCCACACGGGGAGAGGATCCAGGGCCCACGAGGTGCTCAAGTCAGCACCACCCGGGCTTGTTTCCCATCCAAAAGCGCCAGCCCGTCCGTCCGATCGCCCCACCTTTGCCCTAATCCATCTCGATTGGCATGATTTACCACGTCGAGTTAGAATATAGTTGGTTTGCGTTTGGTTTGGGTCAAATTCTTTGGGAGAAAGCGCGATGCGAGTCTCCTGGATCAGCCTGCTTCTATTTGCCATGGTCCTGAGCTTCCCGGGGAGCGCTGGACATGGCCCCATTCCCTCCTCCGAGGAGGTTTCCAGAACAGCGTCTCCCCCCGAAGGCTCCTTTTCTGTTTACCTCCCAGTGGTTCTCCAGAATTGGGGTCCGCCTGTAAGCCGCCAGGTGAATGCCCCTCGCCTGGGCGATCCGCTCGGGAGTGATTTCCCCCGCATGGCGATCTTCTGGTTCGGGAAGGTGACCCCGACAGCGAATTACGCCGATGTCCGCGTGGCCTACACCAACTCAGAACTCGTTGTCTATGTGGCGATCATCGATCGTCGCCTCTGGTTCACGACCTCACCTTCTCCTCAAACCCTCACCGACTGGGATGCGGTGACGCTGCTCCTCCACCTGGACGGCGACGTGGGCACTGCCCCCACGAATTCCAGCTATCGCTTTGTAGGAGGATTGAGCAACAGCGACACCTCAGGGCGCTATCAGGCGGCTTACCGGGGAACGGGCTCCGGCTGGAGCCCTGTCTCGCTTCCATTCAAAGCAGTAGCTGGCTGGCGGGGCGAGCGCTTAAATGATGATGGGGATGACCGGGGCTGGGCGATGACCTTCCGCATCCCCTTCACCAGCCTGGGCCGATCCGGCCCACCGCCGGAGGGGACAATATGGGGGCTGGGCCTGATGGTTCATGACCGCGATGATGCTTCAGGCACCCCGATCCCGGTTACGGTCTGGCCCGAGTCGCTCCGCCCGGAGATCCCTGCGACCTGGGGCCGCCTGCGCTTTGGTGTGCCGGATTACACACCCCCTGTGGTCCAGCCAGCTGGAACGCTCACCATTCGTCATCGCCTCAACGGGATGACAGTGAAAGATGCGGCCGTGGGGGGTTACACGGTATGCGGGGAGGGGCGAGACTTCTGGAACGAGTGGGGAGATACAACGGAGGAGTTCTACAATCGGGAGCATACCGATTTCAATATCCAGAACCAGATTGACATCGCGGACTGGCCCTGCTTTTCGAAATATTATGTGACCTTCCCGCTGGATGCACTGCCCCGGGGGAAGATCATCCTTTCGGCCACCCTCACCCTCCACCTTTTCGGGAACGCAGGCGAAACCAGCGCCCCCCGCTCCTGGATTCAGACGCTTGTTGTGGATCAGGATTGGGACGATCGGACGCTAACCTGGAACAACGCGCCGCTGGCATCGGAGAACCTGGGAGGGACCTGGGTGGATCCGGTGACGAACTGGCCGGGATGGCCAGGGATCCCCTATCGTTGGGACGTGACCTACACGACGGCTCAGGCTTATGCTGCGGGCCAGCCTTTGCGCTTAGTGTTATATTCCGCAGACGCCGATTACCACAGCGGCAAATACTTTGTGTCCTCGGATACAGGAGACTGGAATGCGGAGGCCCGCCCGACCCTCACGATCGTATGGGGGGAGCCGTAGGGTTGTCCACGAATGGCTACGCCTCCCACGCGGCAAAGGCGCCATGACCTTCCCGGCTTTCCTTATGCCAGGCGGATGCCTTCCCGGGCAACGGCGCCGGCGATGCCGCGTCCGCTTCGTTTTCCCTCCTCCAGCTGCCGGGTGGACTGCACGAATATCTCCACCGGAACCGGCGCGTCCAGGAAGACTTCCAGCGCCTGATCCCGAATGGCTTCCCGGAGCTTCGGATCCTCCGAGGCGATCTCCACTACGATATCCGCATCGCTTCGAGGGGTGGCCTGACCGGTTGCGAAGGATCCAAAGAGGTGCACGGCCACCACCCCATTGCACTGAGCCTTCAGCTGTTCCGCACAATGGCAAAGGGCTTCAAGGACGGCTTTCCGATCGATGAACCTGCTGCTGGCAAAATTCATAAATACGCTGCGCGTCATGAATAGCCTCCTGAGCCTCTGAAACCATGTAATAGTCCCGTGGCGCCCCCACGTCGAATCCATTCGGATAACGAGATGGAATGTAATGTTTGTCCAGGCGTCGGGCTGCCTGGAGCAAATCCTCCGGAATTTGAAGATAATGGCCAGCATCCTTCAAGAGGCGAGTAATCGAATGCCCCCAACCCTCACCCCCCAGGGCCAGGAGCATCCCTTTCACGGCTTTCTCGGCGGCCTGATGGGCGGCAAAGCATGCCCAGTCGTAATCCCCATCCTCCAGGGCGTGCCGTGCATGGTTTAGATCATGGAAGGCTTGAGCCAGCCAGTCCAGAGCGCGGTTTGCCATTCCTATCCTCCTCGTTGCCCCCTCTGCGGCTCAGGAGATAAGGGCACCCAGGCCAGCCAGAATCGGGGGGCTGGCCCTTTCCCCATAGCCTCCTCCCCGCGCTGCGAAACGGCGGGAGAAGGGGCGAGAAAAAGATCATCCGAGGGTTGGGGCATCTCCCCTCAGCTTCTGGGGATGAGGGCCCTGGGATCGAGATCCCTTGTGGGGTATCGTCGATCCTTCCCCCGCATAGGGGCAAAACATACTTCGCCCCTACCGGCGAAACCACATGAGGAACGTTTTCCTAACCTTCTATTTATCCCCACCCAACCCCCTTCCCTTATTCTGAAAGCCGTAGAAGATCGCTTTCCGGAGACCCATGACCCATGCTGCTCATCGCCCGCGCACCGGTCCGGATCAGTTTCGCCGGCGGAGGGACGGATCTTCCTGCTTATTTTACACGCTACGGAGGCCAGGTCCTCAGCGTTACCCTGAACCGCTACGTTTACACCATTCTATCCCCGGCGCCTCGAGCGGCCCACGTGATCTCGGCGAACTACAGCTTATTCCATCAGTATGCGCCGGATCGGGACGCCCTTTGGGATGGAAACCTTTCCCTCCCCCGGGCGATCCTGGAGGCCTTTGGAAGCCCTGGTGGGATCGATGTGTTCATCGCCGCCCAGGTCCCCCCAGGCACCGGGCTGGGCTCGTCCGGCAGCATGGCCGTCTCGATGATCGCTGCGCTCGCGGCCTGGAGCGGCTGGTCGCTCTCTCGCGCGGAGATCGCCGAGCTGGCCTGCCAAATCGAAATTGAGCGGCTGGGAATGCCGGTGGGGAAGCAGGATCAATACGCAGCAGCCTTCGGCGGCCTGAACCGGATCCGATTTGAAACCGGCCGGGTGACCGTGGAGCGGGTCCCCATCGCTCCGGAGATCCGCCAAGCCCTGGAACGTCGGCTGCGCCTCTTTTATACCGGGCAGGCCCGCCCTTCCTCTACCATCTTGAAAACCCAGCGGCAGGCGACGGCAGAGGAGGACCCCCAGGTGCTGCGAAGGCTCCATCTGCTGAAGGCTATGGCGGAGGAGATGGAGGAACGGTTAACGATGGGGGACCTGGATGGCTTCGGCCGACTGCTCCATGAAGCCTGGACCTTGAAGCGCGGGCTGGCGGCTTCGATTTCCAACGATTTCATCGATCGTTGCTACGCCGCCGCGCGAGAGGCTGGAGCCCTCGGCGGCAAGATCACCGGCGCGGGGGGAGGCGGATTCCTGCTCCTGTATTGCCCGGAGCATGCGATCGAACCGGTGACGAAGGCAATGACGGACATGGGTCTGAAGCCCATGGACGTAGCCTTCGATGAGCAGGGCGTGCAGGTTTTTCAGGTGGAATGAGACCATGTGGGCGCACTGGATCGAGGATTACTTTGACGGAATCCATCGAGCGCTGGATGCGTTGCCCCGCGAGGCGCTGCTGCAGATCATCGCCCAGATCGAGGCCGCCGCGCGGGATGGCCACATGATTTTTCTCTGCGGGAACGGCGGGAGCGCGGCCACGGCTTCCCATTTCGCCTGCGATCTGGCCAAAGGCACCCGCCGGCCCGGCGCGCCCATGATCCGCGTCATCGCCCTCACCGATAACGTCCCCCTGC
>JAUQQB010000315.1 GCA_030550075.1 Chloroflexota bacterium
CCCCAGGAGGAAACCGCCTATATCCGTATAGACACTGCGGTAGAACGGCTGAATAGTTACCTGGTAACTATTCAGGCTGGTGCGGTCTGTAGTTGAACGCCAGGAGGCCGGGGCTTCCCTATCGTCCACCCGAGGGTCATGTTCCTATCGGGGCAAATGGGATCCCTGGAGAGCCAGAGCATCGAATTTCGGGAGGCCGGATCCTTCCCTGATAGGGGCGAAAATTTTTCGCCCCCACGGGCATCAAGTTAAGACTTGCCGGACCGTCGGTTTTTCAGGACTTGGAGGTTGAGGGACCCCGCCCAAACGGGCATCCCCTCAGATTCCAGGGCCGATGAATCGGGGATCGCGACCGATGTTTCAGGCCGTTCGTAGGCCCGGAGTCTGAATGGATGTGTTCCTCCGCCTCAAAGCTGACATCGGCTACCATGGTTCCTGCTGGCGGCAGGGCGAAGGTCGTCCCTTTAAGTCCCGGGGATGATGGATTGGGATCGAGGTTCATCGGGTCCCAACGTTCGGAAGTCAGGAGCGTGGGCGGATGGTTCCCTGCCCCTCACAGCCGACGCGGGCCCAATCTCTTGAGGCTGGGCCGAAGACCCTCTGGCCCAGCCCCTGAAAATCCCGGATCAAAGACGGACAAAGCGCTATGGAAGAGGCGTCGGAGATGGAAGCGGAATCGTAGGCAGGATGGGGAGCTCCGGCGTTGGCTCCGGCGTCGGTGTGGGAAGGAAAGGCTCCGGCGTCGGGCTGGGGGTTACCGTCGGGATCGGTGTGGGCGTGGGCACGATCCCGTTGTCCACATACGTCCGAACTTCTCCCACAAAGGCCTGACCAGAGCGATTGAAAGCCGTCACCCGCAAAGCATACCAGCTGGTGGGAAGACCGGAAGCATCCCAGACGGTGATCTGGCCGTCCCGCACCGGGGCCAGGTGCGGCCCGCTCAGCCACTGCCAGGAAACCCCATCCGCCCCCACGATCCCCCATTCCACGTTGTAATACGCGAAGTCGGGGATCCACACCGTCCCCAGCACCGGGACCATTCCGCGCACCACCGTGCTCTCGTTCGGCCATCGGATGATCACCTCGGGGATGGCGACGGCGCAGACCTCGGTGGGGGGCTGGGGGATCTGGCGCTGCTCAGCCCACCAGCGCCCTTCCTCCGGGACCACGTAGAAGACCTGTTCGATGGGCGGGCCGGGGCAGCCCTCCGTGTAGAGCAGCCCGGTCGCCCCATCGATCACGACCTTCTTCCAGAGGTCGTGTTCCGGCCCGGGCGGGGGCTGGTCGGCGGCGAAGACTTCGATTCGCCGCCGGTCCGGCGGGCAATAGGGCGAGGGCTGGGTGCCGGAGTCCAGACAGATCTCCATCTCGATGATCCCCGGAGGCCGCTGGAATTCCCTGGGGGGCAGGTTCAGGATGCGGTGAGCTTCCTCCATCACATCATGCCAGACCGGAGCCGCGCCGGTGATGCCGGTGACGCCTTTCATTGGCGAGTTGTCCGCGTTCCCTACCCAGACCCCCACCACCAGATCGGGGGTATAGCCCAGCGTCCAGTTGTCCCGGAAGTCGTTGGTGGTTCCCGTCTTGGCTGCCGCCGGCCGGGAGAGCTTGAGCGGGCTGTTAGGCCCGAAGGCCGCCCGGCGGGCCTCGTTGTCGGAGAGAATGTGGGTGATCAGGTAAGCATGCTCCGGTCGCATCACCGGCTGTCCGGGCGGCGGCGTGTAGGTATAGAGCACATGGCCGAAGGCATCGGTGATCTTCCGAACCGGAACCGGCGGGATGCGGCGGCCTTCGTTGGCGAACGCTGCGTAAATCCCGGTCATTTCCAGAAGCGGCACCTCCCCGCCGCCCAGGGTGAGGGAGAGGCCATAATCCGGGCGGGTCAGGGTGGTGATGCCCAGGTCGCGGGCGCGCTGAAGGAAAGCAGGAAGCCCGACGAAGGCGAGGGCTTTCACCGCCGGGATGTTGTAAGAGTTCCCCAGGGCGTAGCGGACGGTCACCGGGCCGTGGAAGCGGCGATCGTAGTTCACCGGCTCGTAGAACCGGCCCGGGCCATCCGGGAAGCGGGTGGGCACATCCCAGATCAGCGTGGCGGGAGTCCAGCCTTTCTCGAAGGCCACCAGATAGGTCAACGGCTTGATGGAGGAGCCCGGTTGGCGGGGAACAACGGCCATATTGATCTGACCGCCATGTTCGGCGTCGTTGTAATCCGGGCTCCCGACCATAGCCAGGATCTCACCGGTGCGGGGATCCAGGATCACCACCGCTCCGTTATGAACGTTCTTGTCCTTCAGCTTTTCCAGGTGGGCCCGCAGGACCTGTGCGGCCATCCGCTGAAGTCGGAGGTCCAGGGTGGTTTCGACCCGCAGGCCGCCCCGGTGGAGGGCCTGGGCGTTGAGGCCGAAGGTTTGCTCCAGCCATTGCTGCACATAGAGGGCGAAATGCGGGGCCTCGGGCGCCGGCGAGGTCAGCGCCGGCTTCTGGAAGACATAAGCCGCCATCTCCTGCGCCGCGGCTTCCGCCTGCTCCCGGGTGATGAAGCCTGCCTCCACCATCAGACGCAGGACATCCCGCTGGCGCCGCAGGGCGCGCTCCCGGCCCTCCGGCGTGAAGGGGTCATACAGGGCCGGCGCCTGGGGAAGGCCTGCGAGGAACGACGCCTCGGCCAGGTTCAGCTCCTTCGCGGATTTCCCGAAGTAGGTGCGGGCCGCGGCCTCCACGCCGTAGGCCAGGTTCCCGTAATAAATCGTGTTGAGGTAGATCTCCAGGATCTGCTCCCGCGGGTAACGCCGGGTGATCTCCGCAGCCAGCACCGCCTCTTTGATCTTGCGCCGCAATGTGCGTTCCGGGGAGATCAGCAGGTTCCGTACCAGCTGTTGTGGGATGGTGCTGGCACCGCTGACCACTTCCCCTTCCCGGATCGCCTGGTAGATCGCGCGGGCGATGGCGATGGGATCAAACCCCGGGTGCTGCCAGAACCGGGGGTCCTCCGTCGCGACCGTCGCCTGGATCAGCCATGGCGAGATGTCGGATAGGCGGACCAGCTGCCGGCGGCCGCTTTGCGGATCAGCGATCTCTCCGATCAATCCCCCATTGCGATCCATCAGCACCAGGGAAGTGGAGAGATTCAGCGCCCGTTCCTGGAGGGTCTCCGGAGGGGGCAATTGCATGGCCACGTAGACATAACCGGCCAGCGCCGCCACGCCGCCCGCCATTCCCAGGAGCAACATGGTCAGCAGAATGGAGAGGGCGATTCGGCCCCAGGAACGACGATGCGGCGCGGTGGAAGGCTGAGGGGGACGCGTTGGGATTCGTGGCGGTTCCCCTGCCGGAGGCCGCGGCGGAATGCGTTGGGTGCGGTCCCGCCCGGGCACCCACCATCCCGCAGTCTCGCTCACGTCTCCGGTTGGATGAGGCCAGTGTTCACTCATCGCGTTCGATCTCCGCTCTAAAGAGGCTTTATTGCCATCTCTGGTCGGTCAGGTTGATCCGCATTGCAAAGCACAGCGAAGCGACGGTGGTTGGAACACGTCGTTAACCCGCTATTCGGTTCGCAGACTTCCCGCTGTGGACACGGTCATACGCCCAAATGGCCAGGTCCACTTCTTGGGGAAGCCATCCCAACTCATCAGCAAGGCCCTTTATCTTACTCAGGTATATCTTGTAATCGGAAACCGAGAACGTCCTCTTCTCCTCGCCAAATATCTGTCGCCACCCCCGAAAATCAATAACAGCATATTTCTCGGGAAAGACAAGCGCGAGAACCGCTGATGCTACAGGAACCCCCACCCCACGAAGAGAACAAAGAATCCGTAATCGCAGCTCGGTCTCATAATCTTCGTCAGGATGGCTGATTGAAAGCGCCGCTCGGGTCACGGTCTGGATCACATTCTCACTGTTTATCTGGCGAGTTTTTGTCTGCCTTTCGTATTGCTCGCGCAGCTTCCACCGCAAAATTTCATCAAATTCTTCTAAAGTCAAATACATCGGTTGACGCTCACATCGCAGGCGTTGAAATTTGGCTTTGAGCTCCTTGGTGGTTTGATAATCGTCGCTCAAAGTCCTGTATGGTCTAAGGTCTTCCGGTTTGATCATCTTGCCCTCCTTTCATCAGAGGCGATCGCCGGCCGGCGCTGCGATCCGCTTCCGCTCTCCTCTTCTGCCTTGCTAAGGAACAGTCCTCTCCCTCTCGGTTATCGGTTCGGGAACCGGGGAGGCCTGGAAGGGATAAA
>JAUQQB010000316.1 GCA_030550075.1 Chloroflexota bacterium
TCCTCAAAACAAATCTGGACGAAGCACTACACCCAGGATGTCAGGGGGAAGCGATGACTTGCCGGGATGGGAGCGAAGGACGATCCGAACGCGATTGACAGATCCTGAAGGTTGCATTACTCTAACGGATGTAATCCGTAAAGTTGCGAGCCATCGATAGGATTCGATCGGATGGCACTCCTGGGCGGGATTCTGGGGCTGGCAGGTCTGATCTTCGCTTATGTGGGCTGGCGGCGGACCCGCATGCCGGAAGCCCGGATCTGGGCGCTGGCCCTGGTTGCGATCGCCTGGTGGACGTTGAGCGAGAGCATGGTGCTCGCCGCCCCGGATCCGGTGGGTCGGATCATCGGGCTCCGGATCCAGGTTCTGGGGGTGGCCGGGATCGCCCCGTTGCTTCTTTTAGGTGCTATCCGGTATTCTGGCGGGATTCTGACCATTCGCATCCGCCATCTCGTCGCCCTTTTCCTGATCCCGGCCCTCACGATCCTCCTCGCTTTCACAAATGACTTCCACCATCTGGTCTGGTCGGCGCTGGACGTTCGCCCGGATGGAACGCTGGCCGTTGCCTATGGGCCGTGGTTCTGGATCCATACGCTGTTTGCGATCCTGGCTTTTCTGGGTGCCCTGGCGTTCATGCTCCCCGTCCTGATCCACGCCTATCGTGTATCGTTTCCTGTGCTCCTCGGATTGTCCCTGGCGACGGCCATGATCCTCCTCACCCTCTTCATGAGCCTGTATGATCCTTCTTATGCTTACCGATCGTCTGCGTGGCGGGGAGCGACTGCGGTCATGCTGGGGGTGGCAACGGTGTTGCTGGGCCTGGTGTTCCAGACATTCCCCACCTTCCACCCGATTCCGATCGCTCGAAGCCTGATCGTGGAGCTCATGCCGGAGGGCATGATGGTCCTCGATCGCCAGGGACGGATCGTCGATGTCAACCCTCCGATGGCGCGAATGCTGGCTCAGGCCCCGTCTTCCCTGATTGGAGCTCATGTGGATGAGGCGATGGCCTCGTGGCCGGATCTCCATGAGGCGTTGCGGTTGTGGCTGCGCCAGGGGCAGGGTGGGATAGGGGAATTCCGCCACCCCAGGGAGAACCGCTGGTTTCTCGTCTCCTGCCAGCCGGTTCAGCATCCCATGGAGCGAATGGGATGGCTGCTGCGGGCCAGCGAGATCACCGAATACAAGCGACAATCCCTTCAGCGCGCTCGACAACAGGAGGTCCTCCTTCGCCTGGCGACGGACCCTCAGGTCCAGAATGGGGATCTGGAGCATGCGCTGGCCCACATTGCCTGGGTGGTTGCGGAAACCCTTCAGGTCAGCCGGGTGAATATCTGGCGCCTGGATGAGCAGAACGAATGGCTCGTGTGCCTGGTTCATGTTGAGTGGCCGTCAGGGATGGTCAGTCAGGGAGCTGTCTTGCGGGCCACCGATTATCCCGCTTACTTCGAAGCGCTGCGGCAGGGTCGGGCCGTGGATGCGGTGGACGCGCGTCACGATCCTCGAACCCGGGAGCTGCGAGCGTCTTATCTGGAGCCCCTGGGCATCTTTTCCCTGCTGGATGCGCCGATCCGGCAGGGGGGACGGGTGGTGGGGGTTATCTGTCATGAGCAGGTCGGTGAGATCCGCCGCTGGACCGCGGAGGAGATCGCCTTCGCGGCGGAGGTGGCGGATCTGATCGCGCTGGTCTGGGCGAATGCGGAACGTCGGGCAGCCGAGGCGCGGGCCCAGCGGTATGCCCAGCAGCTTCAGCTGCTCCAGCAGCTCACTCAGGAGCTCTTTCAGACCGTTGATCTGGAGCGCTTCTATGATCTGACCCTCCGGGGGATCCTGGAGATCCTGGGGGCGGATCGGGCAGCGATCCTGCTGCGGGATCCGGATGGGGTGGTGCGCTTCAAGGCGTGGCGGAATCTCTCCGAACCATACCGACGGGCAGTGGAGGGACACTGGCCCTGGGATCCCTCGGATCCGGATCCCCGGATCATATGGATTGCCGATGTCGAGCGGGCGCTGGAGCTGGGGGAAGTTCGCGGAGTGGTTCTTCAGGAAGGGATCCGCGCTCTGGCCTTCGTTCCCATCAAAAGGGCGGGCCAGGCTCTGGGCAAATTAATGCTTTACTACAATGCGCCGCAAGCTCCGGATGAAGAAACCATGCGTTTAGCGCAAACCCTCGCGGATGCCGTGGCGACGGCTCTCCAGCGGCGTCGGGAAACCTGGATGTGGGAGGCGGTGACAGGGGCCCTGCAGGAAATCCTGAGCAGCCCTCCGGAGTTCCAGGATCGTGTCCAAACCATCCTGCGGGCAGCGCGGCGTCTCCTGGAAGCGGATCGGGCGGGTTTATGGTTCTACGAGCCCCGGCGGGAACAGGTGATGTGCGCTGGGGTGGAGGGGCTTTCCGATGATTACGTCCAATGGCTTCTGGAGAGCTATCGCCGTGTCCCGGGAGTTCGCGCCATTGAGATCCCCACGGTGATCCATGTGTCCGACGCGTGGACGGATCCCCGAACGGAGGGGATACGGGATCGCATCCTTCAGGAGGGGTTCCGCTCGTATGTGGTGTTCCCCCTGTGGGCCTCATCCATAGCCCCCAATCAATTCCCCTTCCGGGGCGTGTTGTCGGTTTACTGGGATACGAAGCGGACATTGAACCCAGAGGAGCTGTTAATCGGGCAGGCATTCGCGAACGCGGCCGCCCAGGCCCTGGCGAACGCATATCTTTTCGAATCGACCCGGCGCCGCATTCGCCATGAGGAAGCTCTCAATCAGGTGATGGCTGCTATTCTTCAGGCAGAAGATCTGGATGAGATCCTGCGCGTCGGATTGAACCAGACGCTGCAGGTGACGGGGTTGCGAGCAGGGGAGATCTACCTGTGGGATGAAGAGCGAAACTGTTTGCGCCTGCGTGTGGCAGCCGGGATTCCTCCGGAGAGCCTGGGGCATCTGGTGGAATGTCCTGCAGCGGAGGACCTCGCCGGGAAGGTATTCCTCGCAGATCGCGTGATCGTTTATAGCGATCTCCTCCGTGAAGCCTCCGATCGCTCCCCCTACCTGGATGGCATCCGCGCCTGGGTTGGTGTTCCCCTTCGAGTGGGCTCGCATCTCGTGGGGGTCCTGAGCCTCCACGATCCAGAGCCCCGTTTGTTCGCAGAGGAAGAGCTCTCTCTGATCCAGACGCTGGCCGATCATCTCGCGCTGGCCGTGGAGCGGGCGATGCTGATGGGGCGGATGGCCGAGCAGATCCGCGAGGTCTCCCTGCTTTACGAAGCCAGCGCCAATTTGCTGGCGGCTCATGACATCGGATCGGTGGTCAAATTCCTGGGGCGATTCCTCTCCGAGATCACAGGGGGCATTTACGCGCGCTTTTACCGGTATCGACCAGAGGTGGACGCGCTGGAGCTGCTTTCCGAATACATCGCCCCGGATGCCGCTTCCGGCGGATGGCTCCCCTGGATTGAGCGCGTCCGCGGAGTCTCTCTCTCCATCCAGAGCGCTGCGCTTCTGGAACGCAGGCCGTATGCCCTGTGGATCCCCGAGCCGGGCCGTTTCGAGGGAACGCCCATGCCGCTTGCCATTCCGTTAGAGGACGAGCGAGCGCTGGAGGAGCTGGGGGTGCGGCGTCTGATGGTTCTGCCGCTGGCTCTTGGAACCCAGGTGCTGGGCCTGGCGGAAGTTTGGGATCCGCGGGGTGATCATGGCTTCTCGTTGAATCAGATCGCTTTAAGCCAGGCCATCGTCAACCACGCCGCCGTAGCAATGGAGAACGCCCGGCTGCTGGAGCTCCTGGCTACGGAACGAAGCCGCCTGCGGACGTTGATCGATGCTGCGGTGGATGGGATCGTGCTGATCCGCGCCGATGGCCAGATCCTGGAGCTCAACCCGGCTGCCCTGGAGCTCCTCGACCTGGAGGGAGGTCGGGAAGCATGGATTGGCCGATCGATCATGGATGGAATGCGCTATCTGCGAAGGAACCGGTCGGCCCTGGCCCGCACACTGATCCGTCAGCTCAGGGCGTGGCGCCGGGATCCTCATGGACTCCGGATGGCGGAGTTCGACACAGAGGCGCGTAGCTTGCGCATTCAGGCTGTTCCGATCCAGAGCGATGGCGCAGTGACCGGCTGGCTGGGGATGATCTACGATATGACGCCCGTCCGAACCCTCGAGCGGCTGCGGGAGGAGCTGTTCCACATGGTGGTTCACGACCTGCGGAATCCGGCGGCCTCCGTTCAGACGG
>JAUQQB010000317.1 GCA_030550075.1 Chloroflexota bacterium
CAAAGGGCCGTGGGGAGGGGGGATAAAGGGGGGTGGGGACCTTCCGCCGCTTCGCGGGAGCTCCAAACGGAATGTGGCCCGGCTGAATAGTTACGGAATTTGTTACCGGATCCCTTTCCGGGGTCATGGAGGCACTGGTCCCCGGGTTTTTCGGCTCCAAACCTCAATAGGGAAAGCAAGGGAAAGCAGGAGTTGCTATATATCCATAACTCACCTCTAAAAGCGATAGCAGATCAGATCGTCCTCCAGGCATAGGGGCTTGCGACGCAACGGATGAACGGGATCCGGCGTCATGGGTGGGGCAGGGAGAGAGCTATCAGAAGGGATGAGGCCACCGCCCGAAGGGGCTCGAGGGGAGGCTCCAACGGTGATCCGCCAGTGGCCAGCCGGCAGGGTTAGCCGCAGACGCCCTCCCGGCGCCGTCATACGGCGCTCCGAGCCCAGGATGCCGCTGCCCCCATTCCAAAGCTGAACCCAGAGCTGGGCCCTGGAGGAATACCACGGGGGGGTGATCAGGTTAATGGGATCCCCGCTGCGGACCTCCCATCCGGCCGGCGTGACATCCCAAAGCTCCGTCCAGGTGGCGGGGTCCGTCTTCATCACCCGCATCCCGTAAACCGTTCGCGTCCGGGCCATGGCGAACCGATACGACCAGCGGTCCGGTGGGCGATACGGGGTCTGAAAGATTCCACGCAGGGCTTCGAAAATCTGGGCGATCTCCGCTGAGGAGACTTCATGACCCAGCCCGGGGATCTCTTCCCAGCGATGAGGATACCCGAGGGCCTGCAGAGTTTCATGCATCCGGCGACCATGAGCCGGGTTGACCTCCGGATCCGCCGCTCCGTGAAAGATGAAGAGGGCCAGTCCTTTCAAATTGGGGGCCAGCTCGAGCGGGTTATCCGCGGCGTATCGCAGCGGATCCGCACCCTTCGGACCATATACCGCCCGAAGGGCCTCTGAATCATGAAGAGTGAGATCCAGCACCCCACCGATTGAAACGGCCGCAGCGAACTGATCCGGGCGATGGGCGGCCAGGGAGAAGGCGCCTTTTCCGCCCATCGAGAACCCGACCAGTGCCCGTCCGCCGGGGTCCCGTCGCACCGGGTAGCGACTTTCTACCCAGGGGAGGACTCCCTGGAAGAACCAGTCATAGAATGAAACCTGCCAGGCGGAGCCCCCTGGCCAGGGAAGGCCTGAATAGATGGAATAATAGGAAGGAACCCCATCATCCTCGCCCTGAAGGGCTACCAGCAGGATATGGGTCGCATCGGCGGCCTGCTGCAGGTCCGGGCGTTCCCACATGCCCAGCCCCATCGCCCATCCGGATAGCAGGTAGACCACCGGGTAGGGACGATGGGTTGGGAAGCCGGCTGGCCGGTAAACCCGCACCTCATGGGCTTCCCCCCGCCACGATACGGTCCAGCTCTCCCACTGACCCCCTGGTAACTCCTGGGCTTTCGCCGCGGCCGGAGGCATCCCCAGGATCCCTCCGATCCCCGCGATCATCCCCAGAAGGGCAACCGGAATCAGGAGGCTCTGTGTTCGCATTCCATCTATTCTCCAAACCGTGCCAGGTTTTCAGGCAGTGGGGCGCGACGTTATTGCTCGCCCTACCGCCTGAACGTTTCCTGCCTCTCCCGCGCCGCGAATCGACCCGGAGAGGGGCAGGTCTCGAATCCATCATCCAGAGCGCCCAGCGTACAGCAGCGCCCGATTCACTTTCGAACCAGCGGAAGGTAAACGCGGAACTCCACCGCGCGGGTAGTGAAGGCCAGCCCTGTCTCCGGCGTCCACAGCGTGCCGCCTCCCGAGTTCACCGATCGAACCTGGAGGCAGTAGCTGGTGCTGGGATTCAGTCCATCGAGGACCAGGACATGAGAGCGGGTCAGATCAGGATCCTGGCGGGATTGAGCCCATTCGTCACAGGAAACTCCCCACCGCACCTCACTGGTGGCCTCCACATCGGTGGTCCAGCTCACCACCGCGGTCGTAGCAAGGGCAAAGAGCACTGGCCCGGAGAGAATCGATGGCGGAGCGATGGTGCCGAAAGGCGTGTTGGTGCTGTAAACCGGGCCAGGGGTTCGACTGTCGACAGAGCCATAGCGGCATTGCCCATGATTGACTCTCATCGCATCGATCACCGTGCCCGTGCACGGCCCCTCTGGCCCCTCGTCGAAATGATACAGCGCGAGGGTATAGGTGTCGGGCATGAAGGGCGCGGTAGGAGGCGAGAACGGTCCATCATAGCGCACGATCCGCGAAAGGCGCACCTCATCCACCCATCCGCTGTAAGAGGGATAAATGCTGCGATCGATGCCGTGCTTCTCCGCTCCGATGACCAGATAGGGATCATTGGTATAGTCCGTGGGGCGTCCGTCTCGATACCGGATATCCCCTGACGGCCCTCTCCCCTCCGCATCCAGCTCGCCGTCCACAAAGATCCGCATCCACCCGTCGCTCTCCCGACGGGTCACAGCGATATGATGCCACCGGCCATCCGCCACCTCCCGGGTTCCACACAGCGTGAACCCATTCCCACCCCGGTTGACTCCAAAAGCGATCCGCCCTCCGGCCAGGGAGATCCCGTAATCCCCGTAATCGCCCGCCCCGAAGACATCCCGGTCAAACAGGATATTGCCGTAGATCCAGAGATCTCCTTCGCTGGACATGCATTCGGAGCTGGCATTCTCATCCCGTGTGGCCTTCATCCACCATTCCAGGGTGAAATCTCCGCCGACGTTGATCGACCGGCCCTCGACGAGGATTTTGACGCGGTCGATGTCGCCACCCCCGTTGCCATAGAAGCGGAGGGAGAATCCCCCGGTGGCCTCCACGCTGGGGGAAGAGGGCCATAACGTGAGAGCCAGTAAGGGCAGCAGCAACCCGCTCAGGAGCCCGGCGATCCTCAGGGCCGGATGACGCATCCTTAGCGGAAGCCCTTGCATGGTAGAGTCGAAGGCCTCAGAAGGTGCCCGAAAATCCTTCAGGAAGGATTTCAATGTGTGAGGGCATGCCTTCGGCGTGCCTTCCCCATCACGAACACGGCGCACGGTGCCCTGCTCAGGAGAGCGGCCGTGACTGGGGAATGAGTTCCGCCGACGGCATCACAGCAGGCCGTGCCTCCAGATCCTGCTGGATCCGCAGCTCCCGCTGGCTCAGTTCAGCCAGGGCGCGAACCAGGATCCCTGCGGTGAAGAGATCTGTGCCCATCACCACCATCAGGGCGCTGACGGCCGGGACAAACCAGGGGGCCGGGAAGGGGGGCGCCGTCAGCCGGGCCAGCACGGCCCATCCGTAAAGACCCAGGCCGATGGCGATGCTGAGCGCTCCGATCGGCAGAAAGCGATGTTCCAGCGGGCGGCGGAACAGCGGGCGACCGAACAGACCATGGCGGATCGGACGCTTGTGAAACAGCGAGACAATGTAATTGAACAGCGTCCCCACAGCGAAGAGGTGCAGCCCGAGAGCGACCAGCACCACCGCGGCGAACAGGCGGGGGAAGGGCCACCCGCCCGGCCCCGGCCACAGGACCGCGCTGGCCCCCAGGGCCAGACCCAGAAGCGCCAGCCCGAAGCCGGTCATCCCGAACACCCGCGCCGGGTTGTAGGTCATCACGGTCCACACGATCGCATGAAGAAAGCGAACGCCATCCCGCAACGGATGCAGCTTGGATTGCCCCAGGCGCTCCCGGTAGGGGATCGGGATCTCAACCATGCGCACGTTCTCGTAGATCGCCCGGGCGCTCATCGCCGGGGTGAAGTTCAACCCGTCCGGCAGAGGATACAGGCGTTCCAGAACCTCCCGGCGGAGCAACCGCATGCCGCTGGCGCTGTCGCTGACCGGAGCGCCTCCCAGCACCCGGAGCAGGAACGCGAACCCCCAGTTGCCGATCCGGCGCACAAGCGGCATCTCTGAATCGGCGCGGCCCATGCGGGAGCCCACCACCAGATCCGCGCCGTCCGCGCAGGCGATGCGGTAGAGCTCGGGAAGGGCCTCCGGCGGATAGGTGGCGTCGGCGTCCAGGAAAGCCAGCCACTCCCCCCGGGCATGGGCGAAGCCCGTCTTAAGCGCCGCCCCGTAGCCGCGGTTAACCGGGTGGCGGATCAGGCGGACCTCCGGATAGGCGGCCACGATCTCCGCTGTGCGATCCTGGGACCCATCATCCACGACAATCACTTCCCATTCTGCAAACCCGGCTTCCCGTAAGGCCGGCCCGATCGCCCGCA
>JAUQQB010000318.1 GCA_030550075.1 Chloroflexota bacterium
GCGCGCCGAAGGCGCGCGACTCCCCCCAAACCCCCAGGAGAAAACCAACTGCGTAACTCCTACCTCATTAAAACACGCGGCCGCCCAGGGGAACCTCTGCATCAGGCCGCAGCAGGACCACCCGGCCTGTCTCATCGGGAACGCCCAGGACCAGCACCTGAGAGTCGAAGCCGGCCACGTTTTTCGGGGGGAAGTTCACCACCGCAATCACCAGCGTCCCGACCAGCTCCTCCGGGCGATAGCGATCCGCCAGCGCGGCGCTGCTGGTCCAGATCCCGATCTCGGGACCAAAGTCGATCCAGAGCCGGATGGAGGGCTTGCGCGCCCGCGGATGAGGCTCGGCGCGGATGATGCGCCCCACACGCATGTCGACTTTCAGGAAGTCCTCCATCGTGATGAACGTCATACGAACCTCCTGGTTGATAGACGTCATCGGAAAACAGGCGATGCGCGATCCCGTCCACCCCAAATCTTCCATTTCCCCTCTCCCCGCGGCCCTTTGGGCAACGAAGATGGGTATGCTCGGTCAAGCGTTCAGCCCAGACCCAAACGGGGACTTCACCCCAAAGGCCCCAATGAGCCAGGTCTTCTGGGTCGGGCGTGAAGGGGCCCGACCCGGCCCAAAAAGGGGGGAAGGGCCCCCGGACTCCCCTCCGAATCGAGGCCAGTGATGTAGTCCTGCTTTAATGAAGTTTATCGAACACAGCTGGATTTTGAGGTTGCAGTTTCGGATTATTTTGGCTGTCCCCCAGATGTGCTACAATCAAAATGATCCGGATGGTCCTTGCTGGAAGACCCGGGACAAGCAGCGGAGCGCCTCCTATGGATGAGTTTGAGCGGGCTCTCGAGCGGTTCGAATCCCAGATGGAGCGGTTGCTCCAGGATATCCTGACCCGGCAGCGCTGGCTGTTGCGCCATGGGAACGCCTGGCGTCCTCCCACGGATGTCTATGAAACCGATGAGGCGGTGGTGGTCCGCGTGGAGATCGCCGGATTGAAGCCCGAGGACGTGCTGGTAGCGTTGCACGACCGATGGCTGGTGATCAGCGGCTATCGGCAGGATCCCACGCCGAAAGTCGCGTATCATCAGCTGGAGATCCATTATGGCGAGTTCCACGTGGAGGTTTATCTCCCCTGGGCCCTTGACGCGGACGCGGCCCAGGCGGTTTACCGGGACGGTTTCCTGATCGTGACCCTGCCCAAGAAGCCACCGCTCACGATCACGGTGCGGACCCCACGGCGCTTGCAGGTGACCAAATCGGAGACGAGCCCGTGAGTGCTGGGTCCACGAAGCACGCACCCGCGCTCTGGGGGATCTTTCGGGGCCGGGGCAGCCAAGTTGAGGATCATCCGATCGCCAGTCGCGCATGTTTCTTCAATCCAGGCGGAATGAGGATGAACACAATGTGGTTGCGATCTTTCGGGCTGGATTGGGAAGGCTATTTCCTGGGTGAGGAAGCCGAGGAAATCCCTCCCATGGGAGTCCAGCCGGAGGGCCGGCGGGACCAGGAAGAATCGGCGGTGGAGATCCCGGAGGAGCTGCCGATCCTTCCTCTGCGGGGTGTGGTGGTCTATCCCCTCACGGTGGTCCCCCTGGCGGTTGGACAGCCGCGGTCGATCCGGCTGGTGGATGATACGGTCCTGGGCAAGAAGCTGGTCGGCCTGGTGGCCAGCAAGCGTCCCGAGCTGGAAGAGCCGATGCCCGAGGACTGTTACACCATCGGGACGCTGGCGCTGATCCAGCGCCTGCTTCGGATGCCGGATGGCACAATGCGGATCCTGGTGATGGGGCTGGAGCGGATCCGAATCATGGAATACACCACCACCCAGCCCTACCTCAAGGCCCGGGTGGAGCGCCACCCCGAAACCATGACCCCCGGTCCGGAGCTGGAGGCTCTTCGCCGCAAGACGGCGGAGCTGTTTGCCCGGATGGTAGAGCTGGTCCCCGGCCTCCCCGACCAGCTCGGGGCCATGGCGATGGCTGTGGAGGATCCGAAACAGCTGGCTTATGCAGTGGCCACCTATCTGCGCATGTCCCTCCAGGAGGCCCAGGAGATCCTGGAGCTGGACGATGTGGCGGCGAAGCTGCACAAACTCATCGCTCTGCTGACGCGGGAAATCGAGGTTCTGGAGCTGGGCCGCAAGATCCAGTCGGAGGCCCAGGCCCAGGTGGAGAAGATGCAGCGGGAGTTCTTCCTGCGCCAGCAGCTGGAGGCCATCCGCCGGGAGCTGGGGGAGGCTGACGAACATCAGATGGAAATCGAGGAGTTCCGGCGGAAGATCGAGGAGGCCGGGATGCCTCCTGAGGCCCGGCGAGAGGCCCTGCGGGAGCTGGACCGAATGGCCAAGCTCCCGCCCGCTTCCGCGGAATATGGTGTGATCCGAACCTATCTGGACTGGATGGTGAGCCTCCCATGGAACAAGACCACCCCGGATAACCTGGACATCGCCCATGCTCGCCAGGTTCTGGAAGAAGACCATTACGGCCTCCAGGATGTGAAGGAACGCATCCTGGAGTATCTGGCGGTGCGCAAGCTCAAGCAGGAGCGCGCTTCGCAACTGGAGGAGCTGGAGACCCGGGACTATATCCGCCGGATCCGAGAGGGCGCGATCCTGTGCTTTGTGGGGCCGCCGGGGGTAGGCAAAACTTCCTTGGGTCAATCCATCGCCCGAGCGATGGGGCGGAAGTTCACCCGTATTGCCCTGGGCGGCATTCGGGATGAGGCGGAGATCCGTGGCTTCCGCCGGACGTATGTGGGAGCCATGCCCGGGCGCATCATCCAGGCCCTCCGGCGAGTGGAGTCCCGGAACCCGGTCTTCATGCTGGATGAGGTGGATAAGATCGGGGCGGACTGGCGGGGCGACCCATCCTCGGCGTTGTTAGAGGTGCTGGACCCTGAGCAGAACCGGGAGTTCCGGGATCATTATCTGGATGTGCCGTTCGATCTCTCCCAGGTCCTGTTCATCTGTACAGCGAACCAGCTGGATACGATCCCTGCGCCGCTGCGGGACCGAATGGAGATCATCTTTATCCCGGGTTATACGGAGACCGAGAAGTTCCACATTGCGATGGGGTATCTTATCCCGCGGCAGCTGCGGGAGAACGGATTGATGCCGGGGGAGATCACCTTCACCGAGGCAGCGGTGCGGCGGATCATCCGGGAATACACCCGGGAAGCGGGGGTGCGCAACCTGGAGCGGGCCATCGGTCGGGTCTGCCGGAAGGTGGCAACCCGCATTGCGGAAGGGGCGTCGGAGGCGGTGCTGGTTGACGCCGAGGATGTGCCTCGATATCTGGGCAAGCCGCTGTTTACAGAGGAAGAGATCACCCACCGGGTGGAGGTCCCCGGTGTAGCCATTGGCCTGGCGTGGACGCCGACGGGGGGTGATGTGCTCTTCATCGAAGCAACGCGGATGCCAGGAAGCAAAGGGTTTGTGCTCACCGGGTCCCTGGGCGAGGTGATGCGGGAATCTGCCCAGGCTGCCCTGAGCTATGTGCGCGCCCACGCGAAGGACTATGGGATCCCGGAGCGTTTCTTTGAGCAGAGCGATATCCACATTCACGTGCCGGCGGGCGCTGTGCCGAAGGATGGTCCCTCCGCGGGCATCACCATCGTCACCGCCCTGGTTTCGCTGCTCACGGATCGGCCTGTGCGGCCGGACGTGGGGATGACCGGCGAGATCACGCTGCGGGGGAAGGTGCTGCCGGTGGGCGGCATCAAGGAGAAGGTGCTGGCGGCGCATCGGGTGGGCCTGCGCACCGTGATCCTGCCGAAGCGGAATGAGAAGGATCTGGAGGACGTGCCGGAGGACGTGCGCCAGGCCATGCAGTTTGTGCTGGTGGAGACCATCGACGAGGCCCTCGCGGTGGCGCTTCAGGATCGGCGGGATGGGACCCGGGGCCCGGTATCGAAGGATGGCACCCGGCGTCGGGCGCCTGCCAGGGCGAAGGCCAGCCGCTCCTCCCGGTGATCGCCCCGTCTCGCGGGCTTTCCCGCCCATGGCTTTTGGGGCTATGGAGATTGCTGGTGGAGTTTGTGGGTGGAGAGGCTGTCGAAGGCGGTCCCCCGATCAACAGGCATAAACCTCCCTCTCCACCATCCTTCGGGTTGCGAGGAAGGGGAAGAAAAGGAGCTTGCCCCATATCCGGAGAGCGCCCAAGCAATTATGGAGTCTCGCGGTGTGAAAGAAACATCCAGAGCGATGGATGCTGGAGCGAGCCCCA
>JAUQQB010000319.1 GCA_030550075.1 Chloroflexota bacterium
AAAGGGGGGTGGGGCCATTCCGTTCCACCTTTAGAGCTTTCAACTGCGTAACTCCTATCAAAATAAGACGGGCACTGACGTGCCCTACTACGAACAAGAGATCCTGTTTGTAGCAGGGCACGAAGCGAAGCGGAGCGCCCGTTATAAGCGTTCACAGAAAGACAACGAGCACTGACGCGCCCTGCTACGAACGTTGAATCTTCATTTTGTGTGGTGCCGATTTAAGAGGGACTGCACCTGCTGGATGAGCTCATCGGGAGCGAAAGGTTTCAGGATGTAGGCATCGGCTCCCGCCTCCATCCCCTGGCGGATCTCTGCCTCCTGCCCTTTAGCGGACAAGAACACAACCGGGATGGCGCGCGTTTCCTCCTGGGATTTCAGGATGCGACATGCCTCATAGCCGGTCATTTTGGGCATGCGAACATCCAGGATGATCAGGTCAGGGCGATGCTGACGGGCCAGTTCAATCGCTTCCTGGCCGTTCGTGGCGGCGATCACCTGGAAGCCGCCGAACTCCAGGGTGAAAGCGATCAATTCCCGGATGTCCCGCTCATCCTCAGCGATCAGAATCTTGGCCGTCATCCAGATCCCTCCTGCCGGATCCCGCAGTTTGTTGCCAGAGTCTCTTTCCTACACAAGAATCTCTCCCCGTGGCTCAAAAGGCCTCCGGGAGGGGTATTTGGGAGGCCGGGCCAGTAGCCGAAGACGCCCGGCCCAGCCCCAATCCTGAGAAGGAGAAGGTCAACCGCATAACCCCTATCCCAGACACAGGGGCGACTCTTTGTGGTTGCCTTCGTCAGGAACGAGCCCTTTCATGGCCTGCCCCTATGAAGGGCGCTCTCCTCCATTGTCTGGTTCTCTCTCGGATGGCCCGGTGAGAAGACGCCGAATGGTCGCTACAAATTCTTCCAGTGGGAACGGTTTGAGGAAGAAGTCTGCCGCCCCCAGGGCCAGGGCCTGCCGGCGCTTCCCCATCGGGTCGGTGGCACTGGCGGTCATGATCACCACCGGGATGTCCGCGGTCTTCGGGTTCGCTTTCAGGCGGGCTAAGGCGTCCAGCCCGCTCATCCCCGCCGGTTTGAGATCCATCAGCACCAGATCGGGGCGATGGGCCTCGATCCATGCCAGCGCCTCCACGGCGTTCCCGAAGGATGTGATCTCGAACCCGTGGTTGCGCAGGGTGTCCTGAAGCAGGGAGCGGGTCCCCGCATCGTCATCGACGATCACGATATGGGCATGCCGTTGAGCATATTGATGCACCACTCGTAGCAGTTGCTCCAGGTCCACGGGCTTGCCCAGCACGTCCACCGCTCCCAGGCGCACCCCCCGCTGGCGATCGGCGATGACGGAGACGATGATCACGGGGATCTCTGCGGTCGCCGGATCGGATTTCAGACGTTCCAGAACTGTGAAGCCGTCCAGGTCTGGAAGGTAGATGTCCAGGGTGATCAGCTGCGGACGCTCCTCCCGGGCGAGCCGCAGCGCTTCTTCGCCTCGATGGGCGACCAGGGTTCGATACCCCGCACGCTCCAGGTGCTGGGCCAGCAGGTCCGCGATGTGGTGATCATCTTCCACAATCAGGATCGGGGAGATCCCATCCGCCCGGGCCGGGACCGGCGCTGGAGCCGACAGACGCTCAGCTGGAGAGGGCACCTCGTGGGCGATGGGGATCGTGAAATGGAAGGTGGACCCCTTGCCGACCTCGCTTTCCACCCAGATGCGCCCGCCGTGCATCTCCACCAGGGCTTTCACGATCGAAAGGCCCAGGCCCGTCCCTGGTGTCTCCTGAACCCGCGGATCGTCCACGCGGTAGAAGCGCTCGAAGATACGGGGGAGGGCCTCCGGAGGGATGCCGATCCCGGTGTCGCTGACTTCCACATGGACAGCCTCATCCTCCGCGCGAGCGCGGATACAGATCCGTCCGCCTTCCGGGGTGTATTTGTGAGCATTGCTGACCAGATTCGACAGGATCTGGATCAGGCGATCCTTATCCGCGTGGACCGGAGGGAGGAACTCGGGGAGATCGAGCTCCAGGCGCTGCTTCTTTTCATCGATGCGAGCCTTCAAAGAAGCCACCACGGCTTCCACCGCGGCCTCCAGGGGCACCGGACGGAGATCCAGCTGGAGGCGGCCGCTCTCGATGCGGGAGATGTCCAGCAGGTCATCCACCAGCAGCTTTAACCGGTCGGCGTTCGCCTTCACAATCTGCAGGAAGCGACGCTGCATCTCGGAAAGCGGCCCCGCCGATCCGAGGAGCAGGAGATCCACATAGCCCTTGATGGAGGTCATGGGGGTGCGGAGCTCATGGGACACCGTGGAGATGAACTCGGTCTTGGCGCGATCGGCCTCCACCTCCGGCGTGATGTCCCGGAAAACCGAGACCGTGCCCAGGAACTCGGTGCCCATCATCACCGGGGCGGCGTGGACGGTGATGAAGCGGCCTTCAGGGGTGAGCTCGTGGCGCATGAACAGGATCGGCGGCTGCCCTCGAGGAGAGGAAAGCCATCGACGCAGGGAGGCCATCCACTCCTGCCAGGCGGGCCCATAAAGGCCGGTGAAGTGATGGATCGGCCGACCGAGGACCTCTTCCCGACGTAGCCCCAGGATCTGCTCGGCGGCGGCGTTCATCATAATGACCTCGCCCCGCGCATCGGCCACCATCACCCCTTCCGCGATGGACTCGAGAATTGCCTGGCGCTTGGAGGCTTCCTCCTGGACAGCCCGGAGGGTGTTGCCCAGCTGCTCAGCCTGCTGAGTGATCAGCGTGTAGAGGGCGGCGTTGTTCAACGCCTGGGCCATTTGAGCGGCCACCGTCTCCAGGAGCTGGATGCGCTCCGGCTCGAACCGGCGCGGCTCGGGATGAGTGAACACCAGCACTCCCAGGGCATCCAGGCCCAGGATGAGCGGGATCACCAGGGCAGCGCCCGGGCGCAACATCCGCCAGGGCGCTGGGAGGAGCTCCGGTGAGGCCTCCGCCAGATTCTGGGTTCGCCGCTGGCGGATGGCTGTCCGGATCGCCCCTGGATCTTCGTGAAGGAACCAGGACTGCCCGATCAGCTGCGCGCTGCCCGGCCCGATCCCGGCCCGCACCCTCAGGTGTCCCCTCTCTGGATCCAGCAGGATCACCGCAGCGGTCTCCCCTTCCTCCACGAGGAGCGAGAGGGCCTGTTGCAGGATGGCCTCCAGCTCCAGGCTGGCGGTCAGCGCCAGAGTCGCCCGATACAGCAGCTCCAGCTGACGATGGCGGGCCGAAAGGTCCGCCAGGGCCTTCTCCAGGGCTTCCGTTCGCTCGCGGACCAGGGCTTCGAGCTCCGCGCCGAAGCGTCGGGTTTGCTCGTAAAGACGGGCGTTCTCCAGGGCCACCGCTGCCTGTTCCGCGAGGGTCTGGAGAAGAATCTGTTCGGTCTCATCGAAGGCGCCGCGCTCCGGATGGGCCACCGCGATCCACCCCACGATCTCCCCTCCCGCCCGCATGGGAACGAGGAGCAACGAGTGCACTCCCGCATTCCCTTCATCCAGAACCTCTTCCAGGTCCCGGAAGTAGAGCGCACGGCCGGAGGCCATCGCCTGGGTAATCCAGGGGGAATTCAGGAGTGTTTCAAGCGAGATGGGGGTCTCCTTGCCTGTGGGAGCAAATCGGGCTGTGACCTGCAGGAACCCTTCCTCTTCCGCCCGGATCACGGCGGCCCAGGTGGCCTGGCTCAGGGAGGCGGCGGCCTGCGCGATGGCCTCTAACAGAGCGCTTAGCTCCAGCCGGGCGGCGATCTGCCGGCTGGCCTCGTTGAGACGGGTCAGGGCTTCGATGCGTTGTTTCAGACCCTCATAGAGGCGCGCGTTCTCAATGATGATCCCGGTCTGGCTGGCTAACAGTTCCAGCATCTCGGCCGTCTCGCGGGTGGGCGCCCGGCCATCCCGGGGTTCATCGACGGAGATGATCCCGAGCAGGCGTCCCCCCGTTCCATAAATCGGGACGATCAGAAGGTCCTCCGGGTGCCAGCGGGTCGGGTCGGGACGCGGCTCCCGCGTCGGCGTGGCGGTCCAGGTGTCCAGGAGCTCGGTCAGATTCTCCGGTTGTCGCTCATAAGGGATGTAATAGCAGGCTCCCAGCCGGAACTCCTCGCGCAGCAGGAGCTGCATATTCCGCCACGGTTGGATGACCTGGCGCATGCGCTCGAATACCGGGAGGGGGAGCCCGGCCTGGGCCACCCGGCGCAGGACAG
>JAUQQB010000320.1 GCA_030550075.1 Chloroflexota bacterium
CCAGGGATGCGCTGGAGCCGGATCGGCGCCGAGCGGCTTCTGCCGGTTCGGACGGCTGTGATGAGCCAGCGCTTTGACCAAATCTGGTCAGAACTCTATGCCCTGCCATGAAACTGAAATGCACCTCGATAGCGAATGAACCTACCTAAGTGTGATGACTTGACTATATCCACTTCCTCCTCGCTGCCCCGAAGATCTTCCCCTGCACCGAGGCAGATTGAGGCCCACCCGAAAGCCCTAATCCCCCCGCATAAGTCCTAATTCAATTCATGGCTGGATGGGTCGCCCAACCTGATCCTGCGAAACGCGGTTGAGGGGAGCATGTCTCCTACGGCTCTGAACGTCTGAAGGCTTCTCTTGCCCTGGCTGATGTTGGGGTGGTGGCCTGCACCGCTCGCCGGGCAGGGCCCACGCCCACGCCGCCTTCTACGCCGACCTCCTCCCCCACGGCCACGGTCACGGCCACTTCCACCTCTCCACCCACAGCCACGGCCCCCCCCGCTCACCCCAATCCCCTCCCCCACCCCTTCCCCTGGGCCTCTCCCTGTTGTCTGGTGTCCGGCAGCAAGCAGGTGATCTTTCCCATAGACCTTATGGCCGAATATGTGTGGAATACCAGCGATGCCCAGAGAATCGGCGTCAATCCGCACGTGCCTTTGGTGACAGCGGGTATGGCCCCGAACTGGCGAATCCCCAAAGACAAGGACTTAAAGGACGCCATTGATGAGGTGGGGGTTAGGCTGAACCAATACCACTTTCCCCATTATGGTCAGGTTGAGGCCCTGCATGAAGATGAGCAGATCCTCACCGTATATATGCCCATGGAGGATATCCACTGGGGAGGAATGACCCGGTAACGACCAGAACCGTCCTCAGCTATACCGGCAATGTGGCCATAGGAGATCGTGAGCCTCTCCCCGTGGGCTCCGAATGGCGTAGTTCCCACTATTTCCCGGCCTGCTCCTCTTCAAAGGCGTCCGCAAACATCACCAGCACCCGACCCGCCATAAAGCGGGAGAGATCGGCAGAGGCCTCCATGGCCTCCGGCGAACGCAACGCGGCCTCCATCGCGGGGCGATCGTCGAAATACATCTCCACCATGAGATGGAACGGCGAGGCGCCGACCGGCGTCCCCCAGATCCGGGAGACCTCCAGCCGGCGGAGATGGGGGATCCGCTCGATGCGGGCGAGATGCTGCACATACCACCGCTCGAATGCCGCAGTGTCCGTGGGGGCGCGATACAGCGTGATGACCTTTACCATGTCCAGGCTCCCTGTGATCCGACGAGCGTTCCAATGGTGTGCGCATAATGACAGGTGGCTATCCCAAGAGAAAGACAGACCAGCAAGACCCTCCAAGGCCACCCCTGTCTGTTCACAAAAAAGGGCGGGCACTTGTTATCCCATGGCTTTTGGGAGCGTGCGGGGCCGCTGAAGGCGGCTCCGCACGCCCAAAGCGTAACGATTTAGCTTGGCCCTATTCGGTTCGAAGCTCCTGTGAAGAGGCGGAAGGGCCCTACCCCCCTTGATCCCCTCTCCCCAAAGCCCTCAGGAGAAAACCCGCGTGAAACACCCATGTCCATATGGCGTGGCGTGAGAATGGCTGAATCGTTACCCCAAAGCAATAAAATTCCGCTCCTCAGGGTCCTTCGGGCCATGGGGAGGGGAAAAGAGGGAGGGGCCTGCTCTCGACGCTCATCGATCAAGCTCCTCACGCTGTGCGAATCAAAGCTGGAGATCTATCCGCAATTCGCCCCAAAGCCTTCAGGGCCAGATTCGGAAAGATGAAAAGGCCTCCGCTTGACGAAGGCCATCTGAGGCGGTCACATGGACTTCCACCAGCGATCCTGAGGGAAATGTTCCCACCATAAAGCTCCCTTCCGCCATGCCAGCCTCATCGGTCTCCAGGAGTAGCGGATCCTGCTTGAGGATATCCACACGGATATGGGCGCGAGAAACGGGCCGGCCTTCTTCATCGGTCACAAACACGGCAATCGTCTGCAAATCTCCTGCGGCCAGCACCGGACGGCGCACGACGATTTGAACCCGTAGGGCGGAGGATGTTTGGAGGATCCGCGCCGGAACTCGCGGGTTCAGTCCTCGCATTCGAGCGTAGGATTCCCCCAGATTCATAGGCCGCACAGTTTGTCCCACTGGATCCCACATCACCTTCATCCGCTGGAAGATTTGAACCACCCGCCCGTTTTCCACAAAGGGCTCCGTGATGGGATTGCCGATGATCTTTGCACCGCCATGGCGCAGCCAGAAGGCAAGGAACATTCCGCTTACCGTGTGCCCGGTTTCCGGGATGTACCGCCGGAAAGGCCGGCCCAGCGGGATCCGATGGGGAGGGGTAGGCGAGGTTCCCAATCCCATCGTCTCCGCAATCGGAAGCAACTGCACCATCTGATCGGGAGGCGCCAAGGGATCCCAGCGCAAACAGGCATGCTGGAAGCACTGGATCTGATAAGGAGGCTCTGGGATCGCAGGGGTGATTGGGTAACCGAGGAAGCTCACACCGCCGTGGGCTTCAAAGAACCCCAGAAAGGGCTCCCGGACCGTATGGCCGGTCTCCGGAAAAAACCGTTCTCCCGTCCCCTGGGCGAGCCGCCCTCCGAGAACTCCCAGCGCAAGGAACAGGGCTCCAAGCGTTGCATTGGCAGGGAACCGGGCGAATGGATACATCTTGCTATCCTGTTATAGGGCTCAACGTCAGGCCCTTTTTTCCTGCAGGACTTTTGAGGAAGTGGGGAGGCCGCCCAGGGCGACCTCTTCACGAGTTATGCAGTTGACCTTCTCTTTCGGGTCCTTGGGCTGTGCGCCTTCGACGTCCTGCCCCCGAAAGATCTTTATTCTCACCCCTTCCCACAGCCCAAAGGGCTATGGAAAGGGGAAGAGGTCATCCATTTCCATTTTGCCCTGAACCCTAACTCGCGCCAATGATTTATTCCATAGGAACCTGGGGGATCACGCGACCGCGCAGGCGCTCCATAATGTCATCCAGGTCGCGACCGGTCACCGTGATTCCGTGATTGCGCAGCCCGATGACCGCTCGCGCGGGATCCGGGGATTGGCGCACCAGCTCGGCCACCTCGGCAGCCAGCTCCCAGGTCCCACAGGGGTAGTTCACGGTCGTCACCGGGATGCCTTCCATCCAGGCGTGCACATGGATGATGGCCCCTACCTGGGGATGCTCCCGATAGATCATCCAGTGCTCGATGGCGTCCACGGAGACGCGGCGGGGCTCGATGTGGGGCGGGACGCTCAGAAGGATCAGGTTGCGCTCGGCGTCATAGCCTTTCACCAGGAGGATATCCCGGCCAATCACCTGCAAGTTTCCCTTGTCGACCCCGCTGGCGCTCATCCAGAACCGCTCGGTGTCCTCCCGTACACTGAGATTGCCATAGCTCAGGCCGCCCAGCCCATACAGCCGCTTCACATGCTGGAAATCCCGAGGTGGAAGGATTTCCTCCAACGGAAACGGCGCGGGCAATAAGTTCAGGGAGGCCAGAAAGCGGCCCGCCTCTTTTAATTTCTCCGTCCGCTCGTTGCCCTTCCAAAGCTCAGGTGGCAGGTCAGGATGAAACTCGTTGTTGATCACCAAGCGAGCCTGGGCCAAGGGAGCCAGTCGTCGGTAGATCCGCTCGAAGAAGTCCGCTTCATCCTCCCGGCATGCCTCCACATAATGACCGAGCTCCAGAGTGACAAAATGCGCCTCCCAGCGGATCCCATCGGACGAGGTTGCGTGGGTCCCCGGGATCAACACGATGAGAAGGTTGGAAAGAGCGCGGACCAGGATGGGATAACAGGTCTTCAGGAAATCAGCAGGGGGCCCCGGCAGCTCCACGATCGATGCGACAAAAGTTCCCTGGGATTTGCGCCGGAAGGGGCGAGGTCGGGATGGATTCGTGAAGTTGAGAACCAAACGGATGTCTGGGGTTGGTTCCTCCTGAAAGACGTGTCCGTAAGCCCGCAGGGTTTGCCATAATCCCTGGCGGAACCATCGAAGCCCTGGCGTGTCCGCCTGCCCGACCATCACAAAATCCATTGTCCCCTCCCTCATTCCTTGACATTTTGATTTGACTTTGGGATTGAGGATGCAGGGCCAGGAGCCGAAGGCCCCCGGCCCTGCCCCCCTCAAAATTCCTAATTGGACTTTGGACAAACGGGCCGTCTGATTTCTCGTTCAGGCCCTTCCCTTGCGCGAGGCA
>JAUQQB010000321.1 GCA_030550075.1 Chloroflexota bacterium
GGTGGGGATCCGCCAGGTGTGCCTGCGGGGGGCGTTGGATCTGAATGGGGATGGACGGCCGGATACGGCGGGCTGGATCGCCCCGCGGGATGGGCATGTGCTCCAGAGCTGGCTGGCCCGCCGTTCCGCCGTGGAACGGCGGGAGTGGGTGGCGGATATGGCCTTCATGCTGAGGGCAGGATGCGGTCGCCTGGCGGAATCCCGGGCCGCGCTACGGGCTTTTCTGGAGGGCGAGACGGTCATCCTGTTCGGCCCCACGCGCTGGCTTTCCGTTCTGGAACAGGAGACCGAAGCGGGTCGGTTAAAATTCCGACTGGCGCTGGCTCCCCTGCCGACCCCATCGGGCCAGGAGGGCCCGATCCTGCCTGGATGGGGCTGGGATCTGGCGATCACGGCCCGGGATCCGGGGCAGCAAACTGCGGCCTGGTCCTTTCTGCGCTGGGCCGTGGGGGTCGAGGCCCAGACACGCTGGGCGCAGGATGCCCGATCGCTCCCTATACGTCGTGCTGCGGCGGTGCGCTTGCGCCAGCTTGCGGGCGCAGAAGCCCCGTGGAGTATCGTGCTGAGCTGGGCGCTCCAGGGGTATTTCGAGGAGCCCTTAACGGGTCAGGGCGCTTTGCGCCGTCTGGAAGAGGCGCTGGACCTGCTCGAAGGCGGCGCAGATATTTCTGCAATCCTCGAGCGATTACAGAGCCCATAATTGCAGAGGATGAGGTTTCGAACGTGAGGGTGGCCGCCCAGCTTCACCCCCATCGATGAGGAGGAAGAACCGTGGGTTCCTCTGGGGCTCATCTGGAGGTCTGGTTGCTAACCGCCATTGAGGCCGCGCTGGCCGGCGGATCTGTCCTTCGTGCCCACTGGCCGATGTCCCGCCAGGTGCAGGAGAAGGGGTTTCGGGATTGGGTGACCTCCGCGGACCTGGCTGCTCAGGAGGCGATCCTGGCGGTCATCCGGCGCCACGGCCCGGAGCATCGGATCCTGGCGGAAGAGGGAGGAGGGGGCGCGGCAGAGGTAGAACAGGGGATCGTCTGGGTGGTGGACCCCCTGGATGGGACCACGAATTTCGCCCGACGTTTCCCCTGCTTTTCGGTCTCGGTTGGGTTGCTGGTGGATGGCGAGCCTGTGGTCGGAGCGATTTATGATCCGCTGAAGGATATGCTCTTCACCGCGGCGCGGGGACGCGGGGCGTTCCTCAATGGAAAGCCCATCCGGGTGAGCGAGACGGAGCGTCTGGAACAGGCCCTGATCGGGCTGGATTGGGGACATCGCAACGAGACCCGAGAGCAAATCCTGGGATGGTTAAGCCGGCTGGCGGTGCGATGTCAAACGGTGCGCGCGATCGGATCTGCGGCCCTGGGGATGGCATATGTGGCGGCTGGATGGCTGGATCTCTATTTTCATTTCGCGCTGCAACCCTGGGATGTGGCCGCCGCTGCGGTGATCGTCCGCGAGGCGGGCGGGATGCTTTATCAACCGGACAGCATGCCATGGTCTTTCCGGAGCTCTGCGGCGGTGGTGAGCAATGGACGTCTGGAACGGGCGGTCTGGGCCGTTCTCGGAATGTGAAGCCAGGTTCTGTGCCTTTCTCTTTGCGGCCTGAAAGGCCATCGGAAGGGGGCCTTTTCACCGAGCCGGAGTGCCACTCCCGTGACCACCGCAGTGAAGCTCTGGGGGCATCGACTGGAACCTGATCCGGTGCCATCCCAGGATTTGACAAATCCCCGTAACTCTGGTAACATAGGGTTGCGTGGTGAGCGAACACGTGAAGGGAAGTTGAAGGCCAGACCGCCGGGTCTGCTGAGACGCCCCGGCGGTTTTTTGTTGATCTGGAATCGGCCCCCAGGCCGTCCTCCAGTTCGTCGCCAGACCCCTTCGTCCTAAACCGAAGCCCCCGCTCAGGCTTCACCCTAAAACTTTTTTGAGGAGTTCGTCCGATGTCTGAAGCACGCATGAAGGGGACCGTTCGCTGGTTCAACCGCGCCAAGGGTTACGGGTTCATCCGGCCCGATCACGGGGAGAAGGACATCTTCGTCCACTACTCCGGGATCGCGGGGGATGGCTTCCGGAACCTGGAGGAAGGGGACCGGGTGGAATTCAGCGTCCGGCAGACGGCGAAGGGGCCACAGGCCTACGACGTGACCCGCGTGTCCGCCTGAACCGACTGTCCGTCAACCCGAACGAAGGCCCTGCCACCGGCAGGGCCTTCGTTTTTTTGGGGGGCAATGAGACGAGGCGTGGCGCGTCTTTACGTATTGCTCCCCATACAAAAATGGATGTGTTTTCGTGAGGCGCACGTCACCTTCGGCGCTCTGTATTTCACGATTTTTCAGAGGGGTGTCTCTGGGCGCGCGGATGTGATGGCCCCCGGTCTGCCGCTCCGAAGGGATACTTTCCTCGAAGGGTGCGTCTCATGGTTCGTCGTCGGGCATGAAGCGAAGTGCCATCATAAACGCTCACAAAAAGAGGACGGGCACTTACGTGCCCTACTACGAACAGGAAAAGCCCCCTTGTTTGTAGTAGGGCACGAAGCGAAGCGGAGTGCCCGTCGAAGCGTTCACAAAAAAAGAACGGGCACTTGCGTGCCCTACTACGAACGAGAAAAGCCCTTCGTTTGTAGTCGGGCACGAAGCGAAGCGGAGTGCCCGTCGAAGCGTTCACAAAAAAAGAACGGGCACTTACGTGCCCTACTACGAACGAGAAAAGCCCTTCGTTTGTAGTAGGGCACGAAGCGAAGCGGAGTGCCCGTCGAAGCGTTCACAAAAAAAGAACGGGCACTTGCGTGCCCTACTACGAACGAGAAAAGCCCTTCGTTTGTAGTAGGGCACGGAGCGAAGCGGAGTGCCCGTCACAGGCGTTCGCAAAAAGAACGGGCACTCACGTGCCCTACTACGAACAGAAAAACCCCTGCTTGTAGTAGGGCACGAAGCGGAGTGCCCGTCTAAGCGTTCTCCAAAAGACGACGGGCACTGACGTGCCGGAAAGCCCCTGTGGCAGGTTGCATTCCCAGATAAAATACCCTCTGGTTGGGATTCCTTCGTAGGGAGTTCCCCGATGGGCCGTCGAATCTATCTGGAGGATATCCCCCTGGAGGAAGCATGGGCGCGCTTCCTTCAAGCGCTGGCGGAGGTCGGCCTGGATGGGCCTTTCCCGGGCGAGCGCGTGCCCCTGGATCAGGCGCTGGGACGGATCACGGCGGAGCCGATCTGGGCGCGGCTTTCAGTTCCCCCTTATCCGGCTGCCGCAATGGACGGTTTCGCCCTTCGCGCCCAGGATACCGTGGGCGCCACCGAAACCCACCCCTGCGTGCTTCCCGTTCACCCGGCCGATGTGGGAGAAGGGGCCTGTTATGTGGATACCGGGGATCCGCTTCCCCCCTGGGCGGACGCGGTGGTTCCTGTGGAGCAGGTGCAGTTCGATGCGGAAGCGCCGGAACGGGCCACCCGGATCACCCTGTATCAACCGGTCGCTCCCTGGGCGAACGTCCGTCCGGTCGCCGAGGACATCGCCGCTGCCGAGCTGGTGCTGCCGGCCAACCATCGTCTGCGGCCCGTGGATCTGGGGGTGATCGCCGCATGTGGCTACGCAGACGTCTGCGTGCGCCGTCAGCCCCGGGTGGCCATTCTTCCCACCGGGACGGAATTGATTCCCCCCGAACAGGCCGCAGCGCGGGGGGTGCGGCCAGGAGAGATCATCGAATTCAATTCCCTGGTGCTGGCCGCGCAGATCCGCCAGTGGGGCGGACTCCCCACGCGTTTCCCGATCATCCCCGACGACTTCGAACGTCTGCTCGGGGCAACCCGGGAAGCGGCCCGCGCTCACGATCTGGTCCTCATCAACGCGGGTTCTTCTGCGGGCCGTGAGGATTTCACCGCGCGGGTCGTCTCCACCCTGGGCACTCTCCTGGTTCACGGGGTGGCCGTGCGCCCCGGCCATCCCGTGATCCTGGGGATGCTCCAGGTCGATGGGCGTCCCGTCCCCGTCATCGGGGTCCCGGGATTCCCGGTCTCGGCGGCCCTCACCGGGGAGATCTTTGTGGAACCGCTGCTCGCCCGCTGGCTGGGCCGCCCGCCCCAACGGCGGTCGCGCCTTTCCGCGGTGCTCACCCGCAAGCTGCTTTCCCCGCTGGGCGATGAGGAGTGGGTACGGGTGACCGTGGGCCGGGTGGGCGAACGCTATGTGGCGGCACCCCTCTCCCGGGGAGCTGGAGT
>JAUQQB010000322.1 GCA_030550075.1 Chloroflexota bacterium
GGGGGAGAAAGGGGGGTGGGGCCCTTCCGCCGCTTCGCGGGAGCTCCGAACGGAATGTGGCCTGGCTGAATAGTTACGAAAGCCCAATGGAGAGGTTGGATCCGGTGACGGTGAGCGACCAGCCGCTTCGACGGGACATCCATCTTCTGGGGGACCTGCTCGGCGAGGTGATCCAGGAGCAGGCCGGATTCGAGGGGTTTGAACTGGAGGAGCAGGTGCGGAGGCTGGCCCGCGCCCGCCGGGCGGGCGATGTGGAGGCGGAGGGAACGCTGCGGACGCTCCTGGAGGGATTGCCGTTGCCCGATTTGCGGATGATTGCACGGGCCTTTTCGATCTTTTTCGATCTGGCCAACTTGGCGGAGGACCGCCATCGGGTGCGAGTGCTGCGGGCCCGGGAGCAGGCTTCCCATCCACAACCTCGTCCCGAATCGATCGCTGAAGCCTTCCAGCGGATTCGGGCCACAGGGGTTCCCGAGAAGGCGATCCGCATGTTGCTGGAAGTGCTTTCCATCGAGCCCGTGTTCACCGCTCACCCCACGGAGGCGAAACGCAGGACCGTTCGGGGCATCCTGGGAAGGATCCGCGCCATTCTGACGGATCTCGACGCGCCGGACCGATTGCCCGGGGAGCGAGAGGATCTCCTCCGACGCCTGCGGGCGGAGCTCACGACCTTCTGGCAGACGGATCTCACCCGGGTCCGCCGTCCCTCGGTGATGGACGAGGTGGAGAACGGCCTCTCCTTCTTTATCCGAACTTTATGGTCCCTGACCCCCCGACTGTATCGGGATGTTCGAGAAGCCCTGCAGGCGACCTATCCGGAGCTGGGGGATCGGCTGCCGATCTTCCTGCGCTTCGGCTCCTGGATCGGCGGGGATCGAGACGGCAACCCACGGGTGACTGCAGAGGTGACCGCACAGACGTTGCAGCGTCATCGTCAGGTTGCTCTATCGCTTCACTTGCAGCAGGCCCGTGATCTCTTTGTCGCCTTAGGGGTCTCCACGCGCCAGGCTCCCATTTCCCCTGCTCTGGCTCAGGCTCTGGCGGAAGCCGAGAGGCGATGGCCCGCTTTGCAGGAGCGGTTCTCCCATCTCTCTCCTTATGAAGCTTATCGCCGCTGGATCACCGTGATCGCCTGGCGCTTGGAGCAGACCTTGTGCTGGGACCCCATGGCGGGCCCACCTCCGGAGGGCGCCTATCGATCCGCCAGGGAACTGGTGGAGGATCTGGAGCGCATTTGGGATAGCCTTCAGGAAGGTCGTGGAGAGCGCATTGCGGAAGGCCTCTTGTGGGACTGGTGGATCCAGGCCCAGGTGTTCGGGTTCCATATCGCCCGGTTGGATATACGCCAGGAAGCCCGACGCCACACGAAAGCGATCGCCGAGGTGCTCCAGACCATGAGCATCGCGAACTATACGGAGCTTTCTAAGGAAGAACAGATCGCGCTCCTGATGGAAACCTTCCCCCGTGCAGCGGAGCTAATGAGGCAGGCTGCGCTCTCGCCCGAGGCGATGGAGACCCTTTCGGTGTTCCGTCTGATCTATCGGGCCGCTCAAGCCTACGGCCCGGAAGCGCTGGGGCCTTATATCGTCAGCATGACTCACAGCCCGGCGGACGTGCTGGCCGTGCTCTGGATAATGGCGGGTGCCAATGGCCTTCCGGCTCCTCCTGCGTTCTTTCAGGTCGTGCCACTGCTGGAAAGCATCTCCACCCTGCAGAAAGGCCCGCAGATCCTGGAGCAGCTGCTTTCGATTCCCCTTTATCGAGAGCATTTAAGGCGCCAGGGAAACCAGCAGATGGTGATGATCGGCTACTCCGATAGCACGAAAGACGGCGGGTACCTGGCGGCCGTCTGGACCTTGTATCGCGCGCAGGCAGAGATGGTCCGGGTGGCCCGTGCTTCTGGGATCACCCTCGCGTTCTTCCATGGCCGGGGAGGGGCGTTAGGGCGGGGGGGCGGCCCGGCGGCTCGGAGCATCCTCGGGCTTCCCCCGGATGCCGTCGGGGGGCGCCTGCGGATGACCGAGCAGGGCGAGGTCCTGGCAGAGCGCTATGATGATCTCCACATCGCTTACCGCCATCTGGAACAGGTCCTGTGGGCGACGTTGTTGGTCTCTGCGTTGCCTTCCTCGGAACCGGAGGATGAATGGGTGGAGGCGATGGAGCAAATGAGCGAAGCCGCCTATCGGGCCTACCGCGAGCTTCTGGAGGCCCCAGGCTTTCTCACCTATTTTGAGCATGCGACGCCGATCGATGGGATCGAGGAGCTTCCGATCGCCTCCCGCCCTGCGCGACGGCGGCCGGAGCGACGACTGGAGGACCTGCGGGCGATTCCCTGGGTGTTCTCCTGGACTCAGAGCCGTTATCTGCTCCCTGGATGGTTCGGATTAGGGGCTGGGGTGGAGGCTTTCGTGCGAGCGGAAGGGGCCCATGGCTGGCAACGTCTGGAAGAGATGTATCATCGCTGGCCGTTCTTCCGGGTAGTCTTAGCGGATGCGGCCCTGGCTCTGGCGAAAACGGATCTGAGGATCGCCCGGGCCTACGCCGAGCTTGTTCCGGATGAATCGGTTCGCGAGGCCATCTGGGCTCGGATCGAGCGGGAGTATCACCGGTCCCGCCGCGCGCTCCTGCGCATTACCGGCCTGCCGGATCTCCTGGAGGATATCCCGTGGCTCAAGCGTTCGATCCAGGTGCGGAATCCTTATGTAGATCCGCTGAACTTTATTCAGATCCTTTTGCTTCGACGCTGGCGGGAACAGCCGGAGGCCGAGGGTCTGCGAGAGGCCCTGTGGCTCACCATCCAGGGGGTCGCGGCCGGGTTGCGCACCACAGGATGAAAGAGCGCCTGAGGTGGGAAGGACGCCAGCGGCCTTCCCACCCCAATGGCTATCCTCCCTCTTCCACAAAGAGCGGGATCCGCTCGAACCGGTTGACATCCACCAGGCCGAGGTCGGTGATCTTGAGCTCCGGGATCACTTCGAGGGCCAGGAAGCTCAGGGTCATCAGGGGGTTAGGGAGCTCGCTTCCCAGGACCCGGGCCGCTCCCAGCACCTCCTCCATCTGTTTCCGGACGGTTTCAATGGGTTGATCGGACATTAACCCGGCGATGGGCAGGGGGACACGAGCCAGCACCTGATCCCCATCGGCCACGGCCATGCCGCCGGCGGCTTCGGCCACCGCCCGAACCGCTGTCATCATCGAGCGGTCATCGGCCCCGACCACCACCACGTTGTGATGATCGTGGGCCACCGAGGAAGCCAGCGCGCCCCGCCGCAACCCGATCCCCTTCACAAACCCCAGGCCCATCTGCCCGGTCGCCCGGTGGCGCTCGATCACCGTGATCTTCAGCAGATCCCGCTCGGGATCCGCCACCGCATCGCCGTCGAGGATGCGGGCCTCCTCGATCAGGTGCGGCGTGATCAGCTGATCCGGGATCACCCCGATCACATGGATCCGACGGCCCCGGGCCGGGATCCGGAAATGGATCCGATCCCAGGCGATGTTCATCGTGCTCCGCAGGTCGATCCTCCGGCTGACCGGCTCCCAGAGCGGCCGCCCGTTCTCCGCGACCAGGACCCCATGGCGGAAAACGAGCTCCGGACGAAGGTCGTAAAGGTCCGAGAACACCACCAGATCGGCCACCCGGCCCGGGGCGATGGCGCCCCGATCGTGAAGCCGGAAATGCTCCGCCGGGTTCAGGGTGGCCATCTGGATCGCTATGACGGGATCCAGGCCCAGGCGCACCGCCTTGCGGATCAGGGAATCGATATGGCCTTCGTCCAGCAGATCGAGCGGATGGCGATCGTCGGTGCAGAAGCAAAAACGGCGGCTGTTCGCGGGGGTGATGGCGGGGAGGAGATCAGCAAGGTTGCGGGCCACGGAGGATTCGCGGACGAAGACATACATCCCCAGCCGGGCTTTCTCCCGGGCCTCCTCCGCCGTCGTGCACTCGTGATCCGAGGTGATCCCTGCCGCCACATAAGCCACCAGGTCCCGGCCGGTGAGTTGCGGGGCGTGGCCATCGCGGACCACGTGGGCGAAGGCCCGGAGCTTATCCAGCACCGCCGGGTCGCCGTTGATGACGCCCGGGTAATTCATCATCTCCGCCAGCCCCAGCACCCAGGGGCTGGAGAGCAGCGGCTGCAGATCGTACCAGTAAAGGGCGGCCCCGGCGGTCTCCATCGGGGAGGCCGGAACACA
>JAUQQB010000323.1 GCA_030550075.1 Chloroflexota bacterium
CCTCCCCACGGCCCAAAGGGCCGTGGGGAGGGGGGAGAAGGGGGGTGGGGCCATTCCGTTCCACCTTTAGAGCTTTCAACTGCGTAACTCCTACTATGATAATTTCCCGGTCGATCTTTGCCTATTTCTAGCCTCCTTTTCTTAGGGGATCTTAGAGGCGGGGAAGTTGCCTTCGGCGTCCTCCCTGCTCTAAAGGATATTTTTTCCTTCTACCTTCCCATACCATAGAAGCAGTGAGATAAGGGATCCGGGGAGGTGACTGAGACAGCCCAACAGCTCCTGCGGCTATGTATCCCTCAAGAGCAGGTAGTTCCAAAATCTTAGGACTTACGCCGTTGACCCCTGGAGAAGAGGAGTTGGGGAAGGGGGATAAAATTCATTTTGGGGCTGGGCCGGGCACCTTCGGCGCCCGGCCCAGCCCCAAAACCCGCTACGACAAGGTACCACACGAATTCGTGTCGTACCTTGTCAGATGGCCAAACTGCGTAACTCCTAAATCTTTTCATGGACCGCATGTCCGCTCATTGCCCGAGGAGGAGGGTTGCTCGTGAGAATGAAATGGCTGCCCGGTATTGTAGGAGTCGCCTTTCTGGTGCTTCTTCTGGGGTTTTGTTGGAGCTTCTCATGGGATCCCTTCGTGTACGCTCAGTCCTCCTATGATCCCGAGCCGAACAATAACTTTATTACGATGTCTGTGCCCATCGATGTTGGCACCATGGCAACTCCTGCAGTATATCCTGGCTTAACCCTGAGCCCTGGGGATGTGGATTATTTTGAAATCACATATTCTGGCGGTCAGGTGTATTTAATCACTGTCAGCGTGCCTTCTACTCTTACAGCTATACCGGGAATCTCTTTGCGGGATTTCAATAATAACCAGCTCTCTGTTTGTGAGAGAGAGGGGATTCGTAATTTGCCTTGTTGGAGCTCCGGTCCAACGGCTTCTCTTCGATGGTTTCAGGCTTCGGGTGCGCTTGTTTATTTGCGGGTTCAGAATTTGGCTGCAGTTACGGATACTTATACTCTAACTGCGCAAAGTATTGCTATGGCGACTCCTACGCCAACGCCTACTCCAACCCCGACTGGAACGCCAGTTCCTACCACTACTCCTACACCTTTTCCCACGCCCACCCCGGCTGGGTTCCCGGATGCCTTTGAGCCTAACTACGATTTCGACCGCGCCACGCTCATCGGCCTGGGGCAAAAATACACCGACCTCAACTTCGTCCCGGTGACCCCGGGCACGGAGGATAACGACTTCTTTAAGCTGTGGGTAAAGCCCGGGATGATGCTCACATGTGAGACTCTGGATCTGACCCCGGGGACCGACACCAATCTCATCGTCTATGACGCCAATCGGAACGGGGTCGCCGGAAACGATGATGTGAATCCCCAGCTGGGAGAGCTGGGTAGCCGGGTCACAGTGATGGCCACATGGGAAGGGTGGATGTATCTCCTGGTGGGACAGGGGGGACGAGGCATTGTGTATGGATCCGGCTACAGCCTGCAGTGTAATGTGGGCCTGCCGCCGACCGCCACCTCTACGCCGACCCGCACGCCCCGGCCGATCACGGAAATCCCCCCGCCGCCAACGGCCACGCCAGCTCCGACGTCCACCCCCATCCCCACGGCCACTCCCACGCCAGTGCGCCTGCAGGTCCAGGCGTTGGCGGCCACCCCCGCACCAGCCGGACGGCGAATCGAGGTGACCGTGGAGGTCTATTACGACGCGAATGGCAGTGGGGCGATGGATCCTGGCGAGGGGGTGGTGGATCTGCCCGCCTGGTTGGTGAGCCTCCGGGGTGGACAGGTGATCGCTCGCGGGGCGACCGATGAGGAGGGACGGGTGATCCTGCAGGGGTTTGCAGAGGGGGTGGTGCGTCTGGTGATCCCTTATCTGGGGGTGGTGCGCCCGGTGGAGAACGGCCAGACGGTGACGATTCGGCTGAGCCCGGTCTCGATGCCGGCTCGGTTGCCTTGATTTCTGAATGACCCTGTTTGTAGTCGGGCACGGAACGAAGCGGAGTGCCCGTTACAAGCGTTCATAAATAGAACAGGCACTGACGTGCCCTACTACGAACGAAAAAGTCCCTGTTTGTAGCAGGGCACAAAGCGAAGCAGAGTGCCCGTTATAAGCGTTCCCAAGAGAACGGTCACTCCCATGCCCGGTAGGTCTACAGAAAACCGTAAGGCGGATTCCCAGCCCCCGAAGGGGGCTTTCGCAAACTCAGCCCGGCGCTTGAGCGCCGGGCAATTTTGGCGTGCCCTACGACGAACAAAAGGCTGAGTTTTTCATGGGGATCAGGTGTTGCGCGAACGCGCGGCTAGGTTGGGGGCGATTTCCTTCAAGCCCCCTGCAAGGATGATCCGGAGGATTCCATGAGCGAGCTGGAGCAGAAACCATCCGATCCCTGGAAGAAGGCCCAGACCATCCTCGTCCGCTGGCGAGAGCAAGTTCAAGCACGCTGGGAGCAAATACCCTCTTCCGTTCGTCCGCTTTTGCTGGCCAGCGTTGCGGTTGGGGGGATGGGATTGGTTCTATTTGTCGCAGGCCTCTTGCTTCTTGTTCGCGCCACTCAACCTGCGGCCTCGCCCTCGCCGATTGGCGTGGTGGGCACTCCGTCGTTACCCGTTCCCCTTCGACTTCGAGTGAAGGACACGGCCTTCCAGGTGGCTCCCCTCGCTGTGCGAGGGGGAGGTTGGCCGGTTCCGCGGGGGCGAGGGGATACCGCTTACTGGATGGAAGGGACGTTCGCCAATCTGGTGTTCGGCCTGTCCGATCGCCCGGAAACCCGACGTCTGGTCGAGGGATTGCAGGAGGGAGACATCCTCGAGGTGGAAATGAGCGCGGGCCCGGCGCTTCGGTTCCAGGTCTCCGGCAGGCAGCAGGTGCAGCCCGAAGATACAGCAATCCTTTCCCAGCATCGCCCGGGACTGACGCTCCTGCTGGTGGGCGGGGAGCCTCGATGGGCGGTGACGGCTTCCCCGCTTCTGGAGACATCGCCTGCGTTCCTGACCGCGGGACGGGTTCCAATGGGTCTTCCAGCGCAGGTGGGGCCGATCCGGTTGACGGTGGTAAGCGTGGAGCCACGGTGGAGCGGTCCGGGGATCCCCGGGGATTTCGTGGGAGTGGTGATCCGGTTTGAGATCGCCCATACCGGAGAGGAGCCTCTCGCGGTCGAGCGCTTTGAGATGAATCTGGTGGATGCCGCCGGAAGGCGCTATCAGCCGACCCTCCTGGAGGGTGTCCCGATCCCCTCCGGCCGGATCGCTTCAGGGAGCACGGTCGAGCAACAGGTGGCCTACCTCATTCCCCGTAACAGCGCGGAGGGGATCCTGGTCTGGCGGTTCAATCCGCTTCCGGGCCAGACCATGCCCGTTGAAGTGGAATTCGAGATCCCCCGTCCGACCCCTACGCCGGAGCCTGAAGCACTTCTTCAGATCCAGATTCAGAGCGCCCAGTGGATGCCTGAGGAGGGAATGCTGATTATCCGGGGCGGAATCGGGAACCCGGGTGGGCAGTCGGTGACCGTGGAGGCGACGGAGGTAGAACTGGTTGGACCCGAGGGCCAATCGATTTCGCTGATAGAGGCCTCCCCAGCGCTCCCATGGGTAATCCCGGCAGGCCGGAACTTGGGCTTCGAACTGCGGTTCGCGTTATCGGTCCCTGGCCCCACGATCTTGCGGATCGGAAAGGAGCGCTTTCAAATCCGTTAATCCCTAATGAGGGGAAAATTCCAACTCCAGGAATCCCAACAAATCATAAAGTTCTCTCTTCAAAGGCGTTTGGGGGCAAGGCGGGCCGCGTGAACATTCGTCAGGCCGATTTGTGATCTGGAATCCCTTTTCGAAGGAGGTTGCCATGGCGATTTATATTATGCTCAGCACCTTGACCGATGAAGGCGCAGAGACTATTAAGGAGCGCCCGGAGCGCATCCTCGAGGTCAACCGGGAGGTCGAGGCGATGGGAGTAAAGGTCCTGGCCCAGTATGCGGTGCTGGGGCCCTATGATTTCGTCAACATCGTAGAAGCGCCGGACAATGAGACCGTGGCTCGAGTCTCGGTCGAGCTCGCCTCGCGAGGAAGCGTGAAGATCATGACACTCCCGGCCATTCCTATCGAGGAGTTCATCCGGCGGGTGAAGGGTTAAACCTTGTGGGTTCGGGAAGGTGGACGGGGCGCCCAAGGCGGCC
>JAUQQB010000324.1 GCA_030550075.1 Chloroflexota bacterium
CCAAACCCCCAAGGAGCCAAAACCAAAAATCAAATCCAGATGAAGCAGTAGCAGGACACGAAGCGAAGTGCCCGTCAAGTGTTCTCAGAGAGAAGGGTGGCTATGGGGCGGGAAACGGATGCTATAATGGTGGGGCATAATCAGGCATGATCACCCTTTTTGTTCCTCCGAGGACGAGAAACCCACGAACTGCATAGGGGAGGATTCCTCCATGGTTCTCGCAGATGCGATTTTCCCATGGACACTGCGTCGGACGCGGGCACAGCGTCTTGGGGTCGATGCGCTCTTGATCCTGAGCGGCAGCCTGTTCACCGCTCTGATGGCACAGATCGCTATCCCCCTGCCCTTCACGCCCGTCCCCATTACGGGGCAGACCCTGGCCGTGCTCCTGGTGGGGGCGGCTCTGGGAAGCCGGCGGGGAGCACTCAGTATGGCGACTTATCTCCTGGAGGGCGCGCTGGGGCTTCCGGTCTTCGCGGGCGGGGCCGCCGGGCTCGTTCGTCTGCGCGGTCTGACCGGTGGGTATCTCCTCGGGTTCCTCGCCGCGGCCTTCATCACCGGATGGCTGGCTGAGCGGGGATGGGATCGTCGGCCCTCCACCACGGCGCTGGCGATGCTGATCGGGAACGCGATCATTTACCTGTTTGGTCTCCCCTGGCTGGCCCTCTTCCTCGGGGGCTTCCTGGGCCCGAAAGGGGCGCTGGCCCTGGGGCTGCTGCCTTTCATCCCCGGCGATTTGTTAAAACTGGCCCTGGCAGCCTTCCTCCTGCCCTCGGCGTGGTGGGTGGTTCGAAGCATTCAAGGGAAGTGATATGCGGGATCCCTATGGGACTAGCAAAGACGACGGTTCCTTATGAGGAGATCACCCGGGCGCTTATGAGCTGGTATGCGTCAAACCGTCGAGATCTGCCCTGGCGCCGTCAGCGGGATCCCTATGCCATCTGGGTTGCCGAGGTAATGCTCCAGCAGACCCGGGTGGAGACAGTCATCCCTTACTATGAGCGCTTCCTGGCCCGCTTCCCCACGCTGCAGGATCTGGCCGCCGCGCCGCTGGAGGAGGTGCTGAAAGCCTGGGAGGGGTTGGGGTATTACGCACGGGCACGGCATCTGCACCGCGCGGCTGGTATTTTGATGAAGGAATACGGGGGATCCTTCCCTCAAACACTCCGGGAATGGCGACAGTTGCCTGGAGTGGGCTCCTATATCGCCGCTGCCGTCCTCAGCATCGCCTTTGGGCAGGACCTCCCTGCCCTCGACGGGAATGCAGAGCGGGTGTTGACCCGCCTCTTCGCGATGGAGGAGGATCCTCGCCGGCCTGCGGGTCGGCGTCGGCTGCAAGCCCTGGCCGAGCGCCTTCTCCCGCCCGGCTGGGCGGGAGATTTCAATCAAGCCCTGATGGATTTAGGCGCCACCCTGTGCACCCCGAAGGTGCCCCGCTGTTCCGAGTGTCCGATCCAAACCTTCTGCGCCGCCTTCCGTCACGGGAATCCCGAAGCCTTCCCGGTTCGGACCCCCCGGCGATCCCTGCCCCATTACGATGTGACCGCGGGGGTGATCCAGGACGGCGATCGTGTGCTGATCGCCCAGCGCCCCCTGGAGGGCATGCTGGGCGGCCTATGGGAGTTCCCGGGGGGCAAGGTGGAACCTGGAGAAAGCTTCGAGGAATGCCTGAAGCGGGAGCTCCGGGAGGAGCTGGGAATCGAGGTGGAGGTGCTGGAGCCGATGATGACCATCCGACATACCTACACCCATATGCGGATCACGCTCTATGTATTCCGGTGTCGATGGATCGGGGGCACCCTCCAGCCCATCGGGTGCGCCGATGCCCGCTGGGTCCGGGTGGAGGAACTGGATCACTATCCATTTCCAAACACCGATCGCCAGATTGTGGAACGGTTAAAAGCGGAGGGGTCTAAAACGTGATGACCTATCCCCCGTTCCGCTATGTTCTCCACAGGCAGCGGGTTATTCCAAATCCTGACGAGATGCCTGCCTCAGAGATCGTGCCTGCTGAAGCCCCTTCAGGAATGCCCGGGCGGTTTCCGAAGCGATGCCCAGCCCCTCCAGGTATGAGCGCCGCTCTTCCTCATCTTCGCATGCGCCAATCTGCCAGAGCAGGCTGTCCAGCTCCAGCGAGGTTAAGCGGATTCCCTTCCTTCGAATCTGGTCTAACACATCATCCCAGAAGCGCTGAATCTCCGATTTGGACTTCAGGAAGGGGGTCAGGCTTTGCACCCGTTCATCCACGGCCACCGGGATACCCGAGAAATCCACCTCGCGCTCCTCCAGGAGCCGGAGGCCAACAGCCAGGGCTTTCACGGTCGTAATGATGGTTTTGTCCGTTTTCCTCTGCCTCATCGTCCGAGCGATCCAGATATGCCATGCTTTGAAATCAGCGGCCACCTCCTTTGCTGTGGCCGCCCAGAGCGCCCGAGCTGTCTCGCTTCCCAGAAACCGGTCCAGGCGAGACAATTTATGTGGCCAGAACCTTTTCCCAGCATAAAGGGGCTTCAATCGTTCCTTGAGCTCATCGAGGGTGCGCGGGAGCGCTTGACTCAGCCTCCCGGCCAGATCCTGCCAGTAGTGCTCTGATCGCTCCGCGTAATCATTCAGGGCCGCCATCACCTCGACCGTCAGGAAGGCCCCTTCTATCCCGGCCGCCTGAAAGCGCTGGGCAAGCTCCCACATTTCGCCGTATTCCGGCTGTCGCTTCATGATCCTTTCCCACGCCGATGGCGGAAAGCGCGCCAGCGCTTCAGCGATCGCCTCCGCCGCATCCGGCCACCGAGCCTTTTCAGGAGCTCCCATTCTGCCCCCCTCTAGTAAAGGAGACGATGGACTGGATGTCCAGGCTGTTTCATCCGCTCAGCGAAATCCGGTCACTACCTCTTATGGCTTTGAACGCAACTCCTTTACAGGACAACTGCGGGCAGTTGTCCTACAGGAAATCATGGATGCGATGCTTGAGGGCGTAGGCTGCTGCCTCCACCCGATTGGAGACGCCCAGCTTGTCCAGGATAATGCTCACGTAGTTGCGCACGGTTTTCTCGGTCAGGAACAGCTCCTCCGCGATCTCTTTATTGGTCTTCCCTTCCGCAATGCGGGCCAGGATCAGCCGCTCTCGTGGCGTGAGATCCTTAAACGCATCCGCCTGGGCCGCCCGCGCCCGCTGATGAAACTGCTCTAGCACTTTACGGGTGATCGTCGGATCCGGGATCGCCTCGCCCCGGGCCAGGGCTTCCAGGGCCTGCATGAGCTCCCGGCTCCCTGCCCGCTTCAACACATAGCCCGACGCGCCGGCCTCGATCGCGCGAACGATAAATTCCTCATCCGGGTAAGCGGTTAAAATCAACACGCGGGTGCCGGGGAACCGCTGGGTGAGCTCCCAACAAACCTCCAGACCGTCCCGATCCGGAAGACGGACGTCGAGGATCACAAGATCCGGACGCAGGCGCTCCACCAGAGCGATGGCCTGCGCCCCGGTCTCGGCCTCCCCGACCAGCTCGAACTCCGGCCGGTTCTGCAATAACAGCCGCAACCCCAGTCGGACCACCTCATGATCATCCACGACCAGAATCCGCAACCGCTTCATTCTTTCCATCCCACCGGCAGCTCGAGCCACACGGATGTGCCCTGCTCAGGTTCGCTCTCGATCCGCAGGGTGCCCCCCAGCAATCGCGCCCGCTCCTGCATCGTCCGCAATCCCATCCCGATTGGATGATCCAGACGCATCCCGATTCCATCATCACATACGCCGATCCGCAGACGACCATCCTCGATCCGGGCTTCCAGCCTCGCCCGTCGAGCCCGGGCATGACGGATCACGTTACTGAACGCTTCCGTGAGGATGGCCGCCAGATGAGCCACCTGCTCCGGTTCCAGGGGCAGATCCGGGATATCCACATGTGTCTCAATATCAATCATGCTCCGGAACCGGGGATCATGAGCGATTTCCTCCAGCAGCGAGCGTAAATGGCCGGGACGGGAGACGCCATGCAGGGTGGAAATATAAAGCCGGACATCCTCAATCGCCCGGTTCAGGGCAAGAAGCATCTGATCCAGGACATGGCTCATCGACGAATCGGGTCCGCACTGCTCGCGCAGGACCTCGACCAGCAACCCGGCGGCATAGATCTGCTGAAGGATGCGGTCGTGGAGCTCCCTCCCGATCCGTTCCCGTTCCAGG
>JAUQQB010000325.1 GCA_030550075.1 Chloroflexota bacterium
GGGCGCCTTCGGCGCCCTGCTCCGCCCCCAAAGCCCCCATGGGAAACGAACTGCGTAAGTCCTATATGTAACAAGTCCAATGATAGCGTTAAGCAGCATACTATAATAACCATAGTGACATCGTGAGTTCTCCAATTCGAAGGCCTGGGCCGTCATGCCTCCAGACGCGATCAACCGGCAAGCGGGAAGCTCATCATTTCCCCGAAGGAAAGCAACCGCGTAACTCGTATGGTTGAGGGGGCAATTCGGATGATGAGCGAACAACCTGTAGAAAGCAAGAGGCGCGCGCCCCGCGTCTTGATCATTGAGGATAACCCCAGCGAGGCGAAGGCGCTCCATGACCTGCTGGTTTGGAACGGCTTTGAGGTGGTTGTTGCCGCGACGGCCCGTCAGGGATGGAGCCGGCTTCGATCCTGGCGTCCGGATGTGGTCGTGCTCGATCTCGGCCTGCCGGATGCAGACGGGTTGACGGTGTGCCGGGCCATCAAATCGGACGCGCAGCTCCGAGACATCCCGGTTTTGATCCTCACCGGGCGATCCGCCATCGGAGAGCTGGTGGAAGGCCTTCGAATCGGTGCGGAAGATTATATGACCAAGCCTTACGATCCCCGCGAGGTCCTGGCCCGGCTCCAAACGCAGCTACGCCTGGGGCAACGCATTGCCTCGCTCAAGATGGATCATCTTCGCTGGTGGAACCTGCTGCGGTCCTTTATTCCCTCTTCCATCCTCCAGGTTTTGCAAAAGGCCCCCCATGAGATCATAGGCCCCGCGCGAGTGCAACCTCTTAGCGTTCTGGCGGTATCGTGGAGCGGGCTTCGGGAGAGAATCTGGGAAGCAGCGCGCCACGAGGGCCTTCCTTCAGGGACCCTGCACCAGGCCCTGAACCGGCATCTGAGCCTTTTTTATGAAAGCGTTCAGGCAGAAGGCGGAACGCCTTCCCCGATGATGGATAGCGCGGTCCTGGCCTGGTTCAATGCGCCGCTCTCTTGCTCGGATCATATGGTGCGAGCCGTGCGGGCGGCCTTGGTCCTCCGGGAGCGGATCCGCCGCCTCCATCTAGAGCTCCCTCCGCCGCTGCGGTTCACCCCCCGGTTCGCTCTTCATCGAGGGCGCGCGTTGATTGGATTGATGGGGGGATCCGCCTATCTTCATTACATGCCAATCGGCGAGGTGATGGAAACGGCCCGACGCTTAGCTACTTTCGCCCCGGAAGGTGAAATCCTGCTCACACCCGCCTTCCACGAAGCGACTCGAGATCTTCTCCCCGCGCGGCTGTGGACGGAGGCACCGGCGTTCATCCGGATGCCGCTCTATGTAGTGGCGATGCGCCGATAATGGGCAATACCGTTCTGTGTTCTGGATGCTGGGCCTGGAGGACCTTCAGCATCGGACTCCGCATCCGAAAATTTCCAGGTCAAGAGCGGGATGCATTCAAGATGTTCGAGAGGACGCCATCTTCAGAAGAGCTCCCCGCGATCCAGGTTCTCAGCCCGGATGTGGCGGCCCGGATCGCGGCAGGGGAAGTGATCGAGCGGCCCGCCTCAGTGGTGAAGGAGCTGATCGAGAACGCGCTGGACGCGGGAGCGACCGCAATCCAGATCGAAGTCCAGGAGGGGGGCTTTACACGGATCCGCGTGGCCGACAACGGCCATGGCATTCCCCGGGATCAGGCGCCGCTGGCCCTGGCTCGCTTCGCCACCAGTAAGATCCAAACTGCGGAGGACCTGAGCCGCGTGCGCACGCTAGGTTTTCGGGGGGAGGCGCTGCCCAGCATCGCCGCCGTGGCCCGTGTGGAGATCCTCACCCGCACCGCCAGGGAGACCGAAGGCACCCGTGTGATCGCCGAGGAAGGACGACGCGCCGTGCACCCGGCGGCCAGCCCGGTGGGAACGGCCGTGACAGTCCGGGATCTGTTCTACAACACCCCTGCCCGACGTCGCTTCCTCAAATCTCCCTTGCGGGAAGCCGAACGGATCCGGGAAACCGTTTACCGTTATGCCCTGGGTTACCCCCAAGTGGCGTTCCGACTGATCCTCGATGGCCGGGAGGTTCTGATGACACCGCCCGGGACCCCGCTGGAACGGGCAGCTGTGATCTGGGGGCGGGAGGTCGCTGACGAGCTGATCCCGGTATCCTGGGAGGCGGCGGATCTCCGCATCCATGGTCTGATCTCCCGGCCTACCCTGGGGCGGGCTTCCCGGGCCTTCCAGCACTTTTATGTGAACGGGCGACCGGTGCGCAGCGGCTTGCTGGCTGTGGCGCTGGAGCGGCCTTACGCCGGGCGGTTGCCTGCCGGCCGCTACCCCCTGGCTATTCTCCACATCGATCTTCCCCCGATGTTCGTCGATGTTAACATTCATCCCCAAAAGGCGGAGGTGCGGTTCTCTCAGGAACGCTCGGTTTACTGGGGGGTCAGCCAGGCGGTCGAAGCGGCCCTTGCCGGGTTCCCTCGTCCGGAAGGGGCGGCGATGGGATGGCCCTTTGAGGAAGCGCAACTGCCCGCTCCGCGGCTGGCGGAGCCTTCGGCGGAATACGGCCGTCCTCCCCGATGGCGGGCGCTTGGCCAGTTGCTCCAGAGCTATATCCTGGCCCAGAGCGAGGAGGGACTGATTGTGGTCGATCAGCACGCCGCCCATGAGCAGGTGATCTTCGAGCGGCTATGGGCCGGAAGCGCTCCCACTTCCCTGCCCTCCCCGGCAGTCCTCCCGCTCTCCGCCCGGGAGGCCGAGCAGCTGGAAGCCGAGTTAGAGACATTGCGGAGCCTGGGGATCGATATCGAGCCTTTCGGAGGAAACACGTTCGTGGTCCGGGCCCTTCCTGCCCCGCTGGCGGGTATATCGGTGAACGAGCTGCTCAACACCGTGCTGGAGGAGATCCCCGCGCTCCGGCGCGGAGGCGGTGATCCCCGAGAGCGGATCGCGATGCGCCTCGCCTGCGCGGCCGCCGTCAAGGCCGGTGATGGTCTCTCCCTTGAAGAGATGCAAGCTCTTCTGGATGCCCTGCTGGAAACCTGGTCTCCCTCCACCTGTCCTCACGGCCGTCCAGCGTGGTTCCTCCTGAGCCGGGAGGAGATCGAACGCCGGTTCCTGCGCCGTTGACGAGATGCTCCCAGAGATGCCCCACGACTTTAACCAGTCTCGCCCAGCCAGCGAATGACCGGGAAGGCCTCCCGGATAGCGTTATAGAGTCGCTCATCCGCCGTCCAGAATTCACCGCCCACGATCTCTGTCAGAGCCAAGTAGAACATATCATAGGTGGTAGAACGATTTAGGCGAGCCGCTAAGTCAAAGGCCCGGAGGGGAAGCTCAGGCGGATCCAGGAACTGGATGTCCAGAGAGAGAACCGCCTCCAGGGCCTGACGCGCGTCCTCCGCGTGCATCAGGCCACGGACCACTTTACGCCAGAGGGCGGAGGTCACCTCGTAACGCAACAGATAGGGAGCGACCACCTCTCTGTCCGAATCCATCCAGCTGGCCCAGAGGCTCAGCGCCCGCCCGCTCTGGCTTTCCGGGGTCACCAGGGCTACCACAAGGCTAGCATCCACACAGACTGGCAAGTTCGGCATCCCGTTCCTCTCGCATCCGGCGGATTTCTTCAGCGGAATCGGGGAGCTGACCGTATTTGGCCTGCAATTTCTGCTGAAGCATGCGCAGTTGCTCCACGCTCCTTATCCGCTGGCGGCGTCGGATTTCCCGTTCCGTCGCCCAGGCGATGACCCGAGACCGTTCCCCCGGAGGGATGAGCCGCTTGACCTCTTCCCAGAGCACACGAGGGAAGACCAGGGTAACCCGAACAGTATCTTTCATGCATACTCCTTATTCATACAAATTTTCCACATTAATTATATATCAAATCTCTGTCCACTGATTAGGAAGAGGCCCTGTGGCTATCCCCAGGCGTCCACGGGGTGTTCCTATGTAACCGGTTTGGCCTTCGCCCCACACATAGCTCTTCTCTCCCCCTCAACATAGCTGCAGGGAGGAGGAGTGAAGGAACGCAGGGAGCCAGAGCCACCTTCAATCTCTGTAGCCAGGATCAACACGTCCCTACAAAATGACGCGCACGATTCGCAGCGCAGGGGGAGGCCTTGGGTCTGCCCTGGGGCCTCTCTACGCCAGCACCCGCACGTCCCCCACGCGCCGGGTGATCCCCAGCGCGTCCATCTGTTCCAGCACGGCCAC
>JAUQQB010000326.1 GCA_030550075.1 Chloroflexota bacterium
ACGGCCCTTTGGCCGTGGGGAGGGGGGAGAAAGGGGGGTGGGGCCCTTCCGTCGCTTCGCGGGAGCTCTGAATGGAATGTGGCCCGGCTGAATAGTTACGAAAAGGGGTCGATTCCTTCCCCTCAGCGATCAGGCAGGGATATTCAGAGAGCAGGTTGTGTGATCTCATTCGACCGGGGGAATGATCCTTGGGCGCCCTGAATGAGCGAAGGAAGATTCCTCGCTTCCACATGGATCATTGGAAGGTCCGCTGGACAGGTTCCCTTCCCATGAGGCGGTTGGGGTTGGTCCTGGGGATTTCAGGGCTGGTCTTTCTGTTCTCCATGGCTTCCGCCTATGCCTATCAGGATGAGGAGGCAAAACGAGGAGCCGAGGTCTTCGCCCGCCGATGCTCCACATGTCATGGAGATCGGGGACAGGGACTGACCGACGAGTGGCGGGCGACCTGGCCGCCCACCCATCAGAATTGCTGGAAGGCGAATTGCCATGGCCCTCAGCCCTATCCGGAGAACGGCTTCACGCTCCCCCGTGCGGTTCCCGCTCTGATCGGGCCGAACACGCTCCAGCGGTTCGCGACGGCCGCGGATCTCTACACCTACACCCGCGCCCGGATGCCGTTCCATGCCCCAGGGAGCCTGCCGGAGGAGGACTATCGGGCTGTCACAGCTTTTCTGCTTCAGCGTCATGGGATCCCACCGGACGGCCAGCCCTTCGATCCGGAAGCCGCGCGGGGAGTTCTGCTCCGCCCTACAGTCTCCGCAGGGGAGGGAACGCTGCGGAGGATCATGGATCATCCCACGGTGCGGTATCTTCCCTGGTGGATCGTAGGAGGAATCGGTGTCGCTGGCCTGCTATGGGGAACAATCTGGCGGCTTCGCCGATGGAGTTAAGTTCTTTCCTTAATCCCCGCCCCATAACTGGACAAGGCGCTGGGCGATCGCTGGATTGCTTTATACTTTGAAAGCGGCCAGGGAAAAGGAGGATCTTCCAGTTCACATCGGGCAGCAAGCGGGATGAGCACAGCGTGGCTTCTGGAACGAATCTCCAGGGATGAAGTCACAACGCGACGGATCGGAGCGGCGTTGGGACGCTGGTTGCAGCCCGGCGATATCGTTGCGGTCCAGGGCCCCCTGGGGGCCGGGAAAACTCGCTTCATCCAGGGGATCGCGGAAGGGCTGGGAGTCGCCGAACCGGTTCAGAGCCCTTCATTCGTTCTGATCCAGGCTTACCCGTTGCCAGGGGGTGGGAGGTTCTATCACGTGGATCTTTATCGGCTGGAAAATCCGGAAGCGGTGTGGGATCTTGGATTGTGGGATCTGTTTGACGAGATGGCGATCATCGCGATGGAATGGCCGGAACGAGCGTCCGGGCTCATCCCGGAGCCTTATCTTCGAGTCACCCTGATCCCTGTCGAAGACACCGTTCGTCATATTCGAATCGAAGCGGTTGGAGCATTTCCCAGCGAACGCCTGAAGGCCCTTCAGATCCTGGTGGATCGAGAATGACATAATATTCCCTTCACCGCCTGAAGGTCCATGGGGAGGTGGGAGGGCTTGAAAGCCCTCCTGATGCGGTGTTGGCTGAGTTTCAGGATTGTTACTTTGGCGGAAGGTCTTTGACGGATGAAGGGGAAACCGAGCTATCTGTTCGCGCTGGACACTGCGACCCTGGGGCTGGCTCTGGCGCTCTTCGATGGAGCGGAGTGGGCGGCGGTGGCCTACTGGCGAACCATAAATCGACATACCACGGAGTTGATGCAGCGCTGTCAGGAGTTAATGGCGAAGGTCGGCCTGACCCCGGAGGACTTGCTCGCTGTGGCGGTGGTCAGCGGGCCCGGCTCCTTTACCGGGCTCCGGGCAGGTATCGCCGCGGCTAAGGGGCTGGCGACGGCCCTGGGCTGTCCATTATTTGGGGTCGGAACGGAGGAGGCGATGCTGGCCGATCTTCCCCCATGGATGGAAACGCTGACCGTGGTTCTCCCGGCGGGGAGGGGACGATTGGCGTGGCGCCGCTATCGGTGGGCGGAGCGATGGATCCCGGAAGGAGAGCCAGCACTAATGACTGCGGAGGCATTCATCGCCTCCTGGACGCCCGGGGTCTGGCTGGTTGGGGAATGGACGGCTCGAGAGCACATGCGGTTGGCTCAGCATCCCATTGCTGCCTGGCTGATCCCCAGGGACGGCCCATCCCGGGTCATGGGAGCCGCCCGGCTGGCCTGGGCGCGATATCAAGCGGGCGAGCGCCCCGATCCCGCGCTTCTGCGTCCTATCTATCTACGCACTCCCAGCGTCCCGGAGGGGTGAAGGCTGGCTCCCAAAGGGACGCGCTAACGTCGTTCACCTGAACGACCACTACCCGAGGTCAAAATGCCAGCTCTAGAGATCCCGGAGTCCGTGCCTTTCCGAGTTGACCCCATGCGCTGGGAGGATATCCCCGAAGTCATGGGGATCGAACGGCGTGCGTTCTCCATGCCGTGGCCGATGCGCGCCTATGAGCAGGAGCTTTTAAGGAACCCCAATGCCCATTATCTGGTCCTGCGCCCTCGTGAGGTTCGCGCGGTTGGGCTGGCGTTTCCTCCTCCGCGGTTGCCGATCCTGGGATACGGGGGCTTCTGGCTGGTTCCAGATGAAGCCCACATCAGCACGATCGCTATCGATGCGCCCTGGCGGGGGCGTGGCCTGGGGGAGCTGATGTTTCTGGCTCTGATCGAGGAGGCGATCGCCCTGGGTGCCAACCTGATCACGCTGGAGGTGCGAGCCTCCAATCTCGTGGCGCAGAACCTCTACCGCAAATATGGGCTGGAGGTCGTGGGCCGTCGCCCGCGCTATTATCGGGATAACAATGAAGATGCGCTGTTGATGAGCATTGAGGGGGTTGGGTCGACTGCTTATCGGGAACAGCTCGAAGGTCTGAAGGCTCAGCTTTGGACCCGATTGCGATCCGCTGGTCCGATTCTGATTCACCGTTCCGGGGCGAATTAAGCAGTGCTTCATCCGAATTTGATTTTTCATTTTGGCTCCCTGGGGGTTTAGGGGCGAGCCGGGCACCGAAGGCGCCGGGCTCGCCCCTAAAATTCAAAGCTCAATCATCCTCTTCCGAAAGGGATTGCCAATGAAGATCCGTGGCTTAATCTTCGATCTTGGCCATACCTTGATTGAGCTTCCCGAAGATCCCGAAAGATTGCGCCGGGAAATGTTCGCGGCAGCCCTGAAGGCATTGCACCGCCATGGGATCCCGGTTGAAGAGGCTGCCTTTACGGGCGCGGTGGAGCACTGGATGGCCCATCGCTATGGACAGTGGCAGGAGGATTGGCGGGAATATCCGCTCGTGGAGACCTTTGCCCTTGCCCTGAGCGAGCTGGGTTACGGCGAACGATCGAAGGAGCTGGTGCAGGAGGTCGTGCGAGCTTTCCTGGCTCCTCAGGAGGCGCGCTGGCAACCTTTCCCGGATACATTCACAACGCTGGAGGAACTCAGCCGCCGGAACTACCGGCTGGGGCTCCTGACGAACTCGGGCGATGCCGATCACTCTTGGCGGTTGATCAATCGGTTTGGCTTGCGCCACTACTTCGATCCCATTGTGATCTCCGCCGCCGTCGGATGGCGGAAGCCCCATCCTGCCCTCTTCTTAAGGATCGCGGAGGCCTGGGCGGTTCCCCCGCAAGCCATTGTGGTCGTTGGGGATCTTCTCGACGCCGATATCCGGGGCGCTCATCTGGCCGGGATGCGCGGGGTCTGGGCGGCGATGGCCGCTGGATCCGGACCGTTATCCTTCCCCAACCATGTCCGGCCCGATGCCATCATCCGCTCTCTGGGTGAGATCCTGGTGGTTCTGAACCGATGGGAAAGCGAGGAGTAGCTATCCCCCCGACTTCCAAGGATGGGAAGCCCGCTGCCTCTGGAAAAGGCTCCGCGAGCTCTGACTGGAGCTTTTCAAACAGCTTCCTGGAGGAGCGCTCAGCGGGCACCGGCTGGAACATCTTAGACCTTCCCTTGAGGAGGAATTCGGAAAGATGTGGCGGGGGTTAAGGATCTTCCTGGAGGCGATTAAATTCGAGCATACCGTTTTCGCATTGCCTTTCGCTTATATCGGGATGCTGCTGGCCGCTGGTGGCTGGCCGCGCTGGGATCAGGTCCTCTGGATCACGGTGGCGATGGCAGCGGCTCGCACGCTGGCCATG
>JAUQQB010000327.1 GCA_030550075.1 Chloroflexota bacterium
GAGAAGGGGGGTGGGGCCATTCCGTTCCACCTTTAGAGCTTTCAACTGCGTAACTCCTACTAAGTTGAGAGCAAAGCGTCGCTTCGCCCTCACCTTTCCCGGAAGGCTGAGAGCTGGATTAAAATGAGAGAAACCGTTGCAGGAGGCCCCGATGCCGGAACGCGTCGCTCTCTACCTCCAGGATGCCCACGACCTCCGAGAAGCCATGCAGTATGTGCAATATGCAGAGCAACGCGGCTTCGAGGCCGTCTGGCAGGCGGAATCCCGCCTGGTGCGCGATGCCATTGTGCCGATGGCTGCCTATGCCGCCGTTACCGAGCGGATCAAAGTGGCCTCCGGCGTGATCAACAACTGGACCCGCAACCCGGCCCTGATCGCAGCGACTTTTCTTACCCTGGATGACCTCGCCCCGAACCGGATTCTTCTGGGGATCGGTGCCTGGTGGGACCCGCTGGCTTCCAAGGTTGGCATTAAACGCGAAAAGCCCTTAAAGGCCATGCGGGAAGTGGTGATTGTGGTGCGCGATCTGCTGGCTATGAAGCGCGTAACGTTCCACGGCGAGTTTGTCCATCTGACGGATGTGGAGCTGGATGTGGTGTATGGACGTCGGGAGCCGCGCAACGTGCCGATTTACATCGGGGCGACTGGCATGCAGATGATGGAGCTGGCAGGCGAGATCGCGGATGGCGTCCTGCTCAATTACCTGGTGTCACCGAAATACAACGAGATGGCGCTTCACCATCTGGAGATCGGGGCGAAGCGGGCCGGCCGTCGCGTGGAGGACATCGACCGGCCTCAGTTAGTGGTCTGTTCCGTGGACCATGACCGCAAAAAGGCGCTGGACAGCGCCCGGAAGCTGGTGACCCAGTATCTGGGCCAGCAGCCCCATATCATGAAAGCCAGCGGGGTCCCTCAGGAACTCCTGGATGAAATCGGACGCGTCCTCACCTGGCCCGCGACCCCGGAGCAGATCGAACGAGCGATGGAACTGGTTCCCGATGATATCGTGCAACTGATCACCGCCAGCGGATCTCCTGAGGAGGTCCGTCGGAAGGTCGATGAATATCGCGCGGCCGGATGCACGTGCCCGGTCCTCTATCCGCTGGGCGATGTCCGGTTGATGATCGATATCTTCGCCCAGGCCTGACGCCAGAAAGGTGGGGCTGGGTTTGCCGTTGCTGAGCCTCATGTTGACGAAGGGGCACCCATGGCCTGGTCTCCTCAACCGAATTCCCGGATGTGCTTTGTTTGCGGCCTCCAGAACCCGGCAGGCCTGAGGGTCCGCTTCTATGAGGATGGGATGACCACAGTGCGGGCGGAGGTGGTGATCCCCGAGGTCTATCAGGGATATCCAGGGGTGGCTCACGGCGGGGTGGTTGCTGCCCTGCTGGACGAGGCGGCGGGACGCGCGTTGATGATCGGAGCTCCCGAGCGCTTCATGGTCACCGCCCAGCTGAAGGTCCGCTATCACCATCCCGTCCCCACCGGACAACCGCTTCTTTTAATCGCCCATCCCCTTCGCATCGGATCACGCCTGGCCCAGGCGCGAGCGGAGCTCCGCCGGCTGGATGGAACGCTCTGCGCGGAAGCGGAAGCCGTCCTGGCGAACGTTCCGCCAGAGATCCAGGCGACGTTCGACGCGGAACGGCCGTTCTGGCGGGTATATCCTGGGGAAGAGCAGAGCTGAAAGCCCTTCCCCGCTTTGACAAGGCATCGCTCAGGAGGTTCCACTCCATGCTGCTGAACCTGCGGGAGTACCACCGTCCGAAAACGCTGACGGAAGCGCTCGCTCTCCTGCGACGTCCGGATATCCGGACGGTGCCCATTGGTGGAGGAACCCAGGTCCTGGCGGAAGGGGCACGGGAGGTTGAGGCGGTGGTGGACCTCCAGGACCTGGGATTGAATTTCATCCGGCTGGAGGGGAACACGCTCCGGATCGGGGCGACGACGCCTTTGCAGGCGCTGGTAGAGGCCCCAGAGAGCGCCGCCTATGGAGGCGGCATCCTCGCCACGGCCGCTCGGGAAACGGCCCCGCTTCCATTGCGGAATCAGCGCACTGTGGGTGGAGCCGTGGTCGGCGCCTCCGGCGAGCAGCCGCTGGCCACCGTCCTGAGCGCTCTGGACGCTGAACTCGTGGTGTTCACCGAACCGGAGTCCCCACAGGCGCTGCGTCTGGAAGCCTTTTACGATTACCGGGAGGCCCTTCGGCGCCAGGGGATGATTGCCGCGGAGATCCGTCTCCCGCTCTCCGCCGCACCGATGGGGGTCTCCTTTCACAAGGTCGCCCGGACGCCCGCGGACGCGCCCATCGTGGGGGTAGCGGTCCGGCTGTTCCGAGGCGTGGATGAGGCCTGCCACGGCGTGCGAATTGCGGTCGGCGGGGTTGCCTCCCGGCCGGTGCGGCTGATCGAGGTGGAACACACCCTGGAGGGGCAGCCGCCGGACCCGGAGCGTTTCAGCGCTGCCGCGCGACAGGCTCGCGAACGGGCGAATCCCCCTGGCGATTTTCGGGGCTCCTCGGAATACCGACGCGAGATGATAGAGGTCTTGGTTCGGCGGGCGCTGGCGGACGCTGCCCGGCAGGCCGGGTTCACCGAGTGACGGATCGCCTGGGATATTCAGGCCCTCCGGGATTGCATCTCGCAAATGAGCGCTGAACTTCTCCGTCCAAACTGGCATCTATCCGATATCTGCCAGGATAAAAGCCGGGCGCTGGGCAAAGTTGAGTTATAATTAGGCAAAGGGGAAAGGCGGTGGTGGCATGGTGGGCGTGCAGAATCCCACAACGCTGGAGTTCCTCCTGGAACAGATTCGGGACCCCCTGAGCCCTTCCGATCGAGCGCTGATCGAGCGGGCCTATGAGGTTGCGGAGCGGGCCCATTGCGATCAGACCCGCGCCTCCGGGGAACCCTATCTGTATCATTGCTTGGCTGTGGCCGGCATCCTGGCCGAGCTCTGTATGGACCCTCCCGTGCTCGCCGCTGGTTTGTTGCATGATGTGGTGGAAGATACGAGGGTGACCCTGGAGGATATCCGACGCGAATTTGGAGAAGAAGTCGCCCGTCTGGTGGATGGGGTCACCAAGTTGAAATACATCGATCGCCTCCGCGCCCAGCCTGAAGATGGAGAGGCCCGCCGCACCGCCCGGGACGAGCAAAGCGCGGAGAACATCCGTAAGATCTTCTTCGCCATGGTGGAGGATCCCCGGGTCGTGCTGATCAAGCTGGCGGATCGCCTGCACAACATGCGCACCTTAGGAGCGCTTCCTCCCGAGAAACAGAAGCGGATTGCCCGTGAGACCTTGGAGATCTACGCCCCTCTGGCCAACCGCCTGGGGATCTGGCAGCTGAAGTGGGAGCTGGAGGATCTGGCCTTTCGCTACCTGGAGCCGGAGAAGTATCGGGAGATCGCCTGGGCGATCGATGAACGGCGGGCGGAACGGGAGCGCCACATCCGGCAGATCGTCGAGCGGATCGAAGCCCGCCTGGCTGAAGAAGGGATCCAGGCCGAGGTTACCGGCCGGGCCAAGCATATCTACAGCATCTACCGCAAAATGCTCCGCAAGGGGGTCTCCTTCGATCAGGTTTATGACGTGCGGGCTGTTCGTATCATTGTGAACACAATCCCCGAGTGTTACCAGGTCCTGGGCATTATTCACTCGATGTGGCGACCTATCCCCAAGGAGTTTGACGACTACATTGCCAATCCCAAGGATAATTCCTATCGCAGCCTGCACACGGCGGTGATGCTGGAGGACGGCAAAACGCTGGAGGTGCAGATCCGCACATGGGAGATGCACTGGGAAGCCGAATACGGCATCGCTGCCCACTGGATTTACAAGGAACAGGTTTCGAAACGCGATCTGGCCTATGAGAAGAAGGTGGCCTGGCTGCGCTCCCTGATGGAGTGGCGCAATGAGGTGACCTCAGCGAAGGAATTCGTTGAGTCCCTTAAGACAGACGTCTTCGAGGATCGAATTTATGTGTTCACCCCGAAAGGGGACGTCATCGACCTTCCCCGGGGGAGCACGCCCATCGATTTCGCTTACCACATCCACACCGAGCTAGGGCACCGTTGCCGCGGCGCCCGGGTGAACGGCAAGTGGGTCCCCCTGAACTATGTCCTGCAAATGGGGGACCAGGTGGAGATCATCCCGGCCAAGCAGGGCGGCCCC
>JAUQQB010000328.1 GCA_030550075.1 Chloroflexota bacterium
CTGCATGTCGTGCTGGCCGGCGGGCGGCGTATCCTGGCCCTGATGCTCTTCCTCACAGCCATCGTTTATCTGGATTACTCGGATCATCTCTGGCATCTCTACACGCCCCGCCCCTTCATGGAGCTGGCACGGGACGGGCAGCGCATGCATGCTCGGCCGGAGGATGGTGTGCGCCTGATCGAAGTGCCCTTCCCCCACTGGGGAGCAGATTTTCCAGGCCTCCGACAGCTTTCCTCGATGCAGCTGCAACAGCCGATCCCCATCTCCCAGGACATCGGACGGTGTCGACAGGCCTGGCAACGCCTGACGCCTGCCCGACGCCGGGTGCTCTACTGGATCGTCCGTGGCGAGCGCCCTCAGCAAGTCGCCGAGCGTCTGGGGATCACCCTCAAGACCGTAGATTCCCATCTGGAAGACATTAAAGCCGTGTGCCGGGAGATCTGGGAGCTACCTCCGGATCAGTCCCTCTCTTATCGGGACTTGCGAGAATGGTTTCGCCCTTTCCAGACCTCCATGACCCTGGAGGGAATGCCGGATTAGGACACGCCGTCCGGAATCCCAGGAGAGAGGCGGGGGCGGGCAGCAAAGCCATTCGCCCATCTCCTTTTCCATCTTTTCCCCAACCAGCTGGGACAGGCATCCGGTCCATTCCGGAGGAAAATCCGGTTTTCCCCTGATGCTCTGCGGCCGCCCTGCGGACTACACTGAAGGCACAGGAGGCGGACCGATGATCCTCGTCAACTTCGCCCATCCCTTCACAGAGGAGCAGCTCCACCAGATCGAAGTCCTCACCGGGCAGAAGGTGGAGCGTATCATCGCGATCGATGCCCAGATCGATCCGCAAGAACCTCTGGTCCCCCAGGTCAGCGCAATGGTCGACCGGGTGGGGTTTTCGGCGGAGGAATGGCAAACACAGCCCCTGCTCATCGCCCTGCCCTCCCTCAACTACTCCGCAGGGGTGCTGTTAGCTGAACTGCACGGCCGCATGGGGTATTTCCCCCCCATCCTTCGATTGCGGCCGATTCCCGGCGTGATCCCGCCCCGCTTCGAAGTTGCGGAGGTGATCAACCTCCAGGCGGTGCGGGATGCGGCGCGGGCGCGCAGAAGCGAGACCAGGGCTTCCGATCCGAGGCCATAAAAGCAAGATTCTATGAGGAGGTGATCCTCCCCATGGTGAGATCCCCGTGGGAACGGGCTGTACAGGCAGTCTGCCCCCACAAAAAACATAGCCCGTATGATGAGGAGGTCCACACCTTACGCAATCTCCAGGTTCCTCACGATCAGGAGGGGCGATGCGGCTGAAAATCCTTCTACGATTTCCGAAACCCGCTCTGCTCCCATGGGGCTATCCGGAGTGGCTGCGGGGCCTGGCCTACACGGCGATGGCCCGGGGTTTGCCGCGGGTAGCCCAGCAACTCCACGAGGAGGGATGGAGCCATCCGGAGGGGCGGCGATATAAGCCCCTGACTTACTCCTGGCTCCACGGCCTGCGTCCGGACCGGTTGGGGCTGTGGGCGGAAGAGACAGCCACCTGGTGGGTTTCCTCGCCGATTCCGGCCGTTGTGGAGGCGCTGGCCCTGGGGCTGCTGCTGGAGCCGGAGGTTCGGTTAGGACCCCATCCGGTGATGGTGGAGCGGATCGAAGTGGAGCCGGTGCCGGCCCTCGGCGAGGCCGTGACCTTCACCACCCTCTCGCCCATCACCATCTCCACGGGGGAACGGCGGGCGGACGGCAAGCTGATGAAGCGCTATCTCTCGCCGGAGGAGCCGGCCTTCGCCCGGGCGCTAACGGAGAACCTGCGACGGAAGGCGGCCGCCTTCTACGGACGGGAGATGGAGGGGGAGATCGAGATCCATCCGCACCCCCCGTATCGTTCCAAACTCGTTCGCGTCCATGACACGGACATCCGGGGGTGGCTGCTCTCGTTCACCGTATCCGGGGATCCCGAGCTCATCCGCCTGGGCTACGAAGCCGGCTTCGGCGAACACACCGCCAGCGGGTTCGGGATGGTGGAGGTGGCTGGAAAATTCTCCTTCCAGCCCCACCGGATTGCTGCCCACGCATGCGTTGGGCCATGAAAGGAACATCCCTCACTATCTGTACCAGCATAAAGCGCCATATCTGGAGACATAAATTCGGGGGGACACCATGACTCTCTTAGATGAGAACAAAGTTGAACACCTGATCTTGCTTGTCGGCGGTAACCCGCTGCCTAACGCAGTTGCGGGCAAGCTACTTGTTGCCTCTGGTGGGACAATCACCCTCGTTCATTCGAAGGACACAGTTCATTCGAAGGACCCAGTTCATTCGAAGGGCACATTTGAGGTAGCACGAAGACTGGAAGAATGGTTAAAAGCTCAGCAGGTCGCGGGAGCGGTGAGATTGATAGGGGTTAGCGAATCCAGCCCAACTTGTATTGTTCAAAGGGTGCAAGAGCGTCTAAGTGCCGTCAACGCTCGATCAGTTGGTCTCAACTACACAGGCGGCACGAAGGTCATGTCGGTTCACGCCTATCGCGCGATAGAGCAATGGGCAAGGGAGCAACGTAATAAGGGTAAGAGTATCAAAACGGTCTTCAGTTACCTGGATGCCCGCACATTGCAGCTAATTTTTGACCCTACTAGCGCAGATAGCAGTGAGCAGCGGGAATACGTTGGACGGGCATTAGAATTGAAGCTGGAGGATTTGTTAAAGCTGCATGGATGGACCCTTCAGCACGTCCCGACACGCAAGGCTCTCCTTAGTGCCACGGCTCGTGCTTTAGCAAAGGCATGCGGCAATGATGCTGGCTTCAGTGATTGGAACCAGTGGATTGACAACGAATTTAGTCCCAAATGTCGGTCCTCGGATAAAAAAGACTGGAAAAGTCCGAAGGAATTGCAAAACGTCCGTTTAGAATTACCTAAAAGTAACCATCTTGAGGAGGTTATCCAATCATTGCGGTCAGAACTTGGGTTGTCCAAGGATAGTGCGGACTTTGGGCTTGTGCATTCCTGTTTCAACAATAAACCGCAAAGGTTTTGCGAGTGGTTGTATGGGAAGTGGTTGGAGCATTACGTCCTTGATGTGCTGAACGAATTGGCAGGGTCGCTTTGCTTGCACGAATGCGCGCAGAACATCGTGCTAAAAGAAGTGAGGTTTGAAGTGGATGTCATTGCTATTCGCGGTTATCAGTTGTTCGTCTTCTCTTGCTCAACGGATACTCAGAAAGGTCTGCTCAAGCTGAAGCTCTTCGAAGCCTATGTTCGCGCCCGCCAGTTGGGTGGAGATGAGGCGCGCGTCGCGCTGGTCTGTTGCAACAAATACCCAGACAGACTGGAACACGAGATGCGACGCGATATTGACCCCCATATCCGTGTCTTCGGGCGCGAGCACCTTGCGAAATTGGATGAGAATCTGAAGGAATGGATTCTATCCCAAATCGGAAAGGAGCCATAGATCCATGGATCTGGTCCTGGTCATTGTGGACACAGCACAAATCCAACCCTACATCTTCGGCAGCAACCGTCTGCGCGAGAACGTCGGCGCATCGCACCTGGTGGCTCAAGCCACGACGACCTGGGCCAAGGAGGCGGCGCGACGGGTTGCTCTGCGAAACAACATAAAAAGCGATGGAACATTGGATGGAACAAAACGCATTGAGAACCCGGCGGACAACCTGGATGCGGAAGTGATTTATGCCGGCGGTGGAAACTTTGTCGTTCTGTTTCGGACTTCTGAACTGGCGAAAGCCTTCACGCGCGAATTGTCGCGGAAGGCATTGACAGACGCGCCCAACCTGCAGCTTGTCATCGTCCAGAACTTGTTCGCTTGGAGTGAGTCGCTCTCAAAGAAGGTCAAAGCCACATTTCAGAAACTGGCCATGGAGAAACGCGCTCGTGTCCCTTCTGCGCCGCTGCTGGGGCTGAGCGTAACAGCAATGTGCCAGTCAACCGGGCTGCCCGCGGTGGGCATCGCGCCAGCCATGGGGGATGACCCTGCCCGTCTGGCTTCAGCGGAGATCCTCGCGAAGCTGCATGCCGTCGAGAGAAGGGACCAGGATTTTGGCGAGGCGGATCGACGCTTGAGAGCGCTCCTCCCTCCTCCAGACGGTTACGATTACCCCGCTCAGCTTGATTACCTCGGCGGCACAAGAGGCGAGCACAACTTCATTGCCGTCGTTCATGCCGACGG
>JAUQQB010000329.1 GCA_030550075.1 Chloroflexota bacterium
AAGGCGCGCGGCTCGGCCCCAAAATATTCTTTTATCCCCCCTCCCTATGGCCCTTTGGGCCGTGGGGAGGGGGGATAAAGGGGAGTGGGGCCCTTCTGCCGCTTCGCGGGAGCTCCGAACGGAATGTGGCCCGGCTGAATAGTTACCATAATTCTTAGACACTCTCTTAGGGCTGGGCATGCTTAGAACGAAGCACTAATTGGAGAATGACTTCGGATTTTGGGGCTTCAGTGATTGACGCACTCTCCGGCTTTGTGCTATAGTTAACAAGAATTCACAGGCCTGAATGGTTCCTGGTGCTCCTTAACCTTTGAGTTCAAGAGGGATTGTTGAATACCCCCATATGTGGGTGTAAGCTTGCACCCCAAGCCCGAATACATGATTCAGTGGGCAGACGTGGGCTTGGCCTAACGATCCAGGGGCATCATCGAACGCTTAAAGGCTCCTTTTATCTGGCGGGTGGAGGAGGGAAAGATGGCAGAGGCGCAGGCGATTCCGACGGTGGCAGCCCCGGGCGTTACCCGGCGGGAGTTTTTAACCTATGTCTGGGCGGCCTCCATGGCTCTCTTTATGGCAGAGCTGGGTGGGCTGAGCGTCCTCTTCGCCCTGCCCCGTTTCAAGGTCGGCGAGTTCGGGGGGATCTTCCCCTTCGGTCGGGCAGGGGAGGTGCTGCCTCAGGTCGGCGAGGGCCCAAAGGAGTTCCCCGAGGCCAAGGTCTGGCTGGTCAACACCGAAAAAGGGATTCTCGCCATTTACAAGGTCTGCACTCATCTGGGTTGCCTCTATAAGTGGGTCCCCAGCAATTTCCGCTTTGAGTGCCCATGCCACGGCTCCAAATTCCAACTGGACGGCACTTACATTGAAGGGCCGGCCCCCCGGAGTCTGGATCGCTTTGTGATCTATTTGAAGGATGCCAGCGGCCAGGTGGTGGCCCAGACGGGTCCCCAGGGGGATCCGCTCCCGGTGTCAGATCCGAATCTGATCATCGAAGTGGACACCGGGCAGAAGATCCTGGGCAAGCCGGCGGAGAAGCAAGCATAATCGTGGGAGGAAACCTGATGGCGTTGCGGTGGCCCGAACCGATTCCGACTCTACAAAAAGAGGTGCAGCAATATGGGTGGCGCCGGGTGATTTTCACGCATCTTGACGAGCTGGTCACCCGGGTGACCGCAGGCATTCCGCTCACCGAGGTGCGCAACATCCTCCGGGGCGAACCCCCGCCCCGGCCCAACCCACGGGTGAAGCCTCACACCGAGGGCTTCATCCTCCACATCAAGCCCTCCTTCTACCATGAGGCGGTGACGAAGCTCTACCCCACCTTCCGGCTGGGGCTGTTGAGTTTCTACCTCTTCCTAATCGAGACGATCACCGGCATCTTCTTGATGATCTTCTATACTCCTTCCCCCCTGGTGGCCTATGAGAATATGCTCCGGATCCTGAACAACGTCCCCTTTGGCCAGCTGATGCGGGACGTCCACCGGCTGGGGGCGGAGGCCATGGTGGTGGCGGTGATGCTGCATATGCTGCGCACCTTCTTCACCGCCTCTTACAAGCGGCCCCGGCAGTTCACCTGGGCCACGGGGGTGATCCTGCTGGTCTTCACCCTTTTCCTCTCGTTCAGCGGATATCTGTTGCCATGGGATCAGCTCTCTTACTGGGCGGTGACCATCGGGACAAGCATGGCGGAAGCCACGCCCCCACCGGCCCTGGGGCGGATCGTCAACCTGATCCTGCGCGGAGCCCCCGATATTGGGGCGGCGGGGCTGCTGCGCTTCTACCTGCTCCACGTGATCTTCCTGCCCCTCCTCCTCTTTTTCGTTTTCTTCGTTCACTATTACAAAGTAGTCCGCCACGGCCTCTCCCTGCCGCCGGAGGTGGAGGCGGTGGGCGATGACACGGCCCGTAAAGTCCCGCCGGAGAAGCGGGTGCCCTACATTCCAGACATCGCGATCCAGGAGGCCCTGTGGGGCATCGGTCTCATCGCTTTCCTGGTTATCGGGTCGGCCTTCTTCTACGACGCGCCGTTAGAGCAGCACGCCGACCCGCTGAACACACCCCTCCACACCACGGCGCCCTGGTATTTCCTGTGGCTCCAGGGCCTGCTGAAGGATCCCTTCCTGCTGGCCCTGGATCGGCTGGGCCTTCCTCGGCCGCCTTCCGCGATTTACAACAGCAAGGTCATCATGGGCGTCATCCTGCCCGGGCTGATCCTGCTCTTCCTGCTGATCATGCCCTATCTGGACTTCAACATCAGCCGCCGGTATGGCCATCGACGCAAGGCCTTGGTAGCTGGACTGGTCGGGGTAGCCGCCTGGACCCTGTTGACCTATATGGGTACGCCCGCCTTCGCGGTCACCTCCTCGGCGGACGTGGAGGTCCTGCAGGAGTTCATGCCCCTGAACCCGGACCCGCTGTTCGGCGAGGGGAAGGTGCGGACGATCCCCTATGAGCAACTTATTCCGGGCACTTACGATACGCGAACTCTGCAACCGCCCGCGGATGCTCCCCGGCTGGCCCGGGTGCTGGAGGATCTGAAGCATCGGATCGAGACGGATCCCCACCTGCCCCAGGGATATGCCATCGTGCGGATCAGCGAGGTCCAGGCCGGCCTGAAGCGTTTCGAGATCGCGCTCTCCTGGCTTAAGCTGGACGAACACCATCAACCGGTCCTCGATGAGCAGGGCAACCCGGTCTTCCAGGAGACCAAACAGGCGATCTATCTCCATCAGGATGGCACCCACGGAGGCGAGTAGGAGGCGTTGGGCATCGCATGCGCTTGTCCTTCCAGGGATCAAGGGTAGGGGCGAAGGATTTTTCGTCCCTACTTTCGTTACTCCATCATAGGCAGCGGCTCCATTCGTCCGACTGTGCAGGCCGTCAAGGATTTTCAGACAAGCTCTAAGAAAGTGTCCGAAAATTTGCTTGACGCGGCTGAGCAGGGTCTTTCCTGTTCGTAGCCGGGCATGGGAGTGCCCGTTCTTTTTGGGGAACGCTTAGACGGGCCCTCCGCTTCGCTCCGTGCCCGACTACGAACAGATGGTCAGACGCCTAACACGCCTCCATACTCATCGCCCATCACGGAGTTTTCAGACACTCTATAATGAGGAAAGCGGCCCCAGCGCCGCCTTCCAGAGTTTGGGGGCTTTAGCCCCCGGCCTATCTCCTGGAAATCATCCCACACCGCTGAGCTGTTGGAGGGAGTCGATGTTCGACTTAGCGACCCGCCGCATTGTCGGCGCAACGGTTTTCATGCTGGCCACGGTGATCACCATCGGCATGGTATGGCTTACGGAAGAGCAACGCATGGCCCGTTATGAGGCCATCCATAAAGCGAAAGCCATCGAGAACGGAGCGCTGATTTATGAGCAATACTGCGTGACCTGCCACGGCTCCCAGGGAGAGGGGGTGCCCGGGAAGGGCCCGGATCTTAATCCGGGGGTGTTTCAGCATTATGAAGAGCTGAAGCAGACCCAGAACTACGCCAACTCCCTGCGCAACTTCATCATGCTGAGCATCGCCGCGGGCCGGCCAATCCGCAGCACATATCGTTCGGAAGAGATCTACGCCGAGCCCATGCCCACCTGGTCCCAGGATTTCGGCGGGCCGCTGCGGTCGGATCAGATCGAGAACCTCGTGGAGTTCATTCTGAACTGGCAGACGGCCGCAGCGGCGCCCACTCCTCCCCCTGCCTTTGAGGCAATGGGCTCGGATCTTACCAAACCGCTGCCTCCGGGGGATCCGAAGCGGGGCGAGGCCTTATGGAACCAGGAGGTGAAGCAGGCCAGCGGGCTGCCAGCGTCCTGCAAGGCCTGTCATAGCCTGAACCCTGGCGAGGTGCTGGTCGGGCCTTCCCTGGCCGGCATCGCTACGACCGCCGCCCAGCGTATCCAGGCATCGGATTACAAGGGACAGGCGAAGACGCCGGAGGAATACATCCGCGAGTCCATCCAGCAACCGAATGCTTACATCGTGGATCCGAATCAGTTCGCAGCAGCCCCGGGGGTCTCCAAGATGCCCGCCACCCTGGGCAACCAGATGTCCGCCCAGGATCTGGCGGATCTGATTGCCTTCCTGATGACGCTGAAGTAAAAACTCTCCCCGGGTTTTTGAAACTGGGTCGGGCGCCGAAGGCGCCCGCCCCAGCCCTCCAAAA
>JAUQQB010000330.1 GCA_030550075.1 Chloroflexota bacterium
GGATTTTTCTCCCCCCTCCCCACGGCCCAAAGGGCCGTGGGGAGGGGGGAGAAGGGGGGTGGGGCCATTCCGTTCCACCTTTAGAGCTTTCAACTTGCGTAACTCCTATCTTAATAGGGAGAGTAGCACGGCCCTTGTTTTACGCACCCTTCCCACCACGGGCTTTCTCCAGATGGCGCAGCCACGCCCGGCCCTGTCGAGCGGCCCCCCAATCGACCAGGCCGGGCAGCGCCCGATTGATCCAGATCGCCGGAAGATAAAGGGCGGGGACCACGATCTCCCGCCTCGGCCGACGTAGCGCTCGGGCAATCGCCCGGGCGATCGCCTCGGGATCCAGCCCTCCGGGCACCTCGCCCGGATCCACCGCCAGCCCGCTGGCCACCTGTCCGAACTCGGTGCGAACCGGTCCGGGGCTGATCACGGTGACATGAATCCCGTGCGGTTCCAGCTCGCGACGCAATCCCTCGCTGAACCCCACCACCGCAAACTTCGTGGCGGAATAGACCGTGAGGGGGGGCGTGGAGATATATCCGGCCACCGAGGCCACATTGATGATGTGCCCGCGCCCCAGCCGTCGCATGCCGGGCAACACGAGCTGAACCAGATGGATCATCGCCAGGATGTTTACGGTGAACATCCCCTCGATCACTTCCCAGGGGGTCTCCTCGACGGTCCCATAGTAACCGAAGCCGGCGTTGTTGATCAGCACCTCCACGGGACCCCACGTGTCCTCAATCCGGCGCACAAGGGCCTCGCGGTCGGAGAAGTGGTTGAGATCCGCTGGGATCGCCAGGGCGGCGCCGCCTTGAGCGCGAATCTCCTGGGCCAGGGCCTCCAGGCGATCCTGACGTCGGGCGGTGAGGACCACGCGCATGCCCTGACGAGCCAGCCATCGGGCTGTGGCCGCCCCGATCCCGCTGCTTGCCCCGGTGATCAGCGCCATCCGTCCTTCCATTTGTCTACCTCCCGAGTGTCTCCTTAATGATGCGATTTCCGGCAGAAGTTATGCCATGAATTTCCTCGGGTCGCTTTCGGGACGGAGCGGGGCACCGAAGGCGCCCTGTTCCGCCCCTAAAGCTATTTTTGATCCCCACTCCCCGCGGCCTAAAGGGCTGTGAGGAGGTGGAATTCAGGGGAGTGAAGCCATTCTATCGCTTCCTACGGGCGCCAACTGCGCAACTCCTATCCAGTTAACAAGGCAATAGTTGACGGCCCTTCAAAGCCCTCTTAAAATGCTTGCCGTGGGCATATGCTTCATGATAAGACAAATCAAGCAACCTGTTCGCTATGGATTCTCAGGTGGTTGGTAGGACAACTGCAAGCAGTTGTCCTACCAAGGAGCGGAGCCAGAACGTGCCTTCAACGAGATCCCGCCGAGGAGAGCGTTTTCGCTTATGCAACGAGATCGGATCACGGATGATATCTATGTGCTCACCAGCGACCGGTATGCCCAGGTGAACGCTGGGGTGGTCCTCGCCTCCGACGGGGTGGTGGTGATCGACACGCTTCCGTTTCCTGAAGAGACCCGTGAGATCGTCGCGCTGGTGGAGAAGGAGGCGGAGGGGCGCCCGGTTTACCTGGTTCTCACTCACTATCACACGGATCACACCTTTGGCGCGTGCCTCTTTCCGAACGCCACCGTTATTGCCCATACCCTTTGCCGGAAGCGCCTGGAGGAGCACGGAGAGCAGGCCCTCCGGGAGGCCAAAGCCCAGGATCCAGCCTTTGCCCCGCTGAGCCTGCGCCTTCCCGAGGTCGTGGTGGAAGAAGGCGATCTCCTGCTGCGCCTGGGGAACAAAACGTTGCAACTGTTCCACGCGCCCGGCCACTCCCCGGACGGGCTGGCCATCTATATCCGGGAGGACCGCATTCTTTTCACCGGGGATGTCATGATGCCTATCCCTTACATCGTGGATGGCGATGTGGAGCAGACCATCGCCACTCTCCAGCGTTTCCGCGAGCTCCAGATCGAAACCATGGTCCCCGGCCACGGCGAGCCTATCCTCCGGGGAGAAGTCCCCGATGCGATCCAGGCGAACATCAACTACCTGAACACGATCACGCGGGAGGTTCGACGCCACCTCCAGCAGGGGAAGCCCCGGGAGGCGTTGCGGGAGCTCGATGTGGAGACCTGCGGGATCCCCCGCATCGCCCTGAACGGCCTGGCCCCCCAGCTGCATCATCGTAACCTGATCGCGCTTTATCAGCGCCTCGGCGCAGAGATCCAGCCCGCCCGCAGGACGCGAGCGACCAAAACCCCCTCGCGCTCTTCCAGGGCCTCATGAGCGTTTGGGAACGAGCCCGACGGCGTGGCCGCTTCCTGGAGCTGATTCTGGAAGACAAGCGGGAGGAGCTGGCGCGACGGCGTCGGGTGCTGGATGAGGGAGCGTTGCGCCTGCAGACCCGCTTGTGGCCCGCGCCGGTTCCCCTTCGGACGGTTCTCCCGGATCCTCAGAACCGGCTCCGGCCGGTGGTCGCCCTGATGCGGGCGGCTCCCTTCCGGGGCTTGTTGCGCCCCTCCTATGATCCGGTTCGCCTGGCCCTCTCCCTGGCGACCCGCGGGGTCGCCGCCCTGGTCGTGATGACCGATGCCCGGTATTATCAGGGCCGCCTGGAACATCTGGCGGCGGTGAAACAGGCCCTGGTCCGCCGGCGGCTGAACATCCCGGTGATCCGCCACGATTTTTTCCTCGATCCCTTCCAGGCCCTGGAGGCCCGGGCCTTCGGGGCGGACGCCATCTGGATCAGCATCGGCATGCTGGGTCCCTCCACCCTGCGGGCTCTCCTGGAAGCTGCTGCGGAATGCGGCCTGGATGTGCTGGCGGAGGTTCGGACGGAGGCCGAAGTGGAAGCCGCCCGGACAGCCGGCCTGGGCGCCCTGATTGTCCAGCGGCGGGACTGGCGAACCCTTGAGGTGGATCCTGCCTTGCCGGCGCGGCTGCGCCCGTTGCTCCCTGAGACGGCTGTTCGGATCGTGGCTGGAGGGATTTCAACGACCCAGGAAATTAAGGAAATCCGGGCGCTGGGCTTTCATGCGGTGATCTTAGAAGAAACCTTGCTGAGCGCTCGGGACCCCCTCGCTCGATTGAGCGAGCTGGGTTTTACATAAATAGGACTTACGCAGTTCGTTTCCCATGGGGGCAAGGATTTTTCCCCCCCCCCCCCCCCGCCCCTTTGGCCCGTGGGGAGGGGGGAGGAAGGGGGGTGGGGCCATTCCGTTCCACCTTTAGAGCTTTCAACTGCGTAACTCCTAACATAAAAACCGGGACGGGCTCTGAAGATGCCTGTCTCAGTCCAGGAAGCCTGGAAGAGAAGGTCCACTGCGTGCTTCTTCGCATCGTGCAAACATGGCGCAGCGCATCGATCTGAAACCGATCGCTCCGGAGACCACCCGGCGGCTGCCCCGCGCTTTTTTCGAACGGCCCACCCTCGAGGTCGCGCGGGACCTCCTGGGCCGGCGTCTGGTGCGTCTGGTTCGCGGGCGTCGGATCTCGGGGCGCATCGTCGAGGTGGAGGCTTATATTGGGGAGGACGATCAGGCCTCCCATGCTTCCGTCGGCCGTACCGCCCGCAATGCGGTCATGTATGGCCCTCCTGGTCATGCCTATGTCTATATGATCTATGGCCAGCATTATTGTCTGAACATCGTGACCGAGCGGGAAGGTTTTCCAGCCGCCATCCTGATCCGGGCCCTGGAGCCGGAGGAAGGGCTTTCGTGGATCGCCCGCCGGCGCCCCGGGATCCCGATGCGGGACTGGTTGCGAGGCCCTGGACGGGTCTGCGCCGGCCTGGGCATCGATCGGGCGTTTAACGGTCATGATCTGTGTGCCCCGGACGCCCAGCTCTGGATCGAAGCAGGGGAACCCGTTCCGGACGATCTGGTGGTCACCGGACCCCGCGTTCGGGTGCGCGGGGATCTCCTTGCCCGCACTCGCCCCTGGCGGTTTTATATCCGGGATCATCCGTGCGTATCGGATTAGCTGAAGGCCATGAGTCCACGACGGGTCTGGTGGGTGGTCGCCAGCGCTTCCGCAGGGCGCTGGCACTGGCGGGACTTCTTTCAGAACCCGGCCGAGGAGGGACAGAACTGGGGAGGTCGGGAGTGGATCCGCTCGCCGGTCTCATGGGCCCGAATCCGGGAGATGCGAAAG
>JAUQQB010000331.1 GCA_030550075.1 Chloroflexota bacterium
GAGGCCGCATGGCCCCTGGGGAGGGCCCGGGAGCGCAGGGCTCCCAAAGGCCGAACTCGCCCCGGAGCCGCCGGAGTGAAGGCCATCCCGGCAGTAGCTCCGGCCGGGTCGCGCTCGTTATCGCGCCCGAGCGCACCGGAAGAGCGGGACCCCGCTTCCGGTGAAGCAGGGTGGGACCGCGGAGGAACCCCCCTTCGTCCCTGACGGAGGGGGGTTCCTTATTTTTCGGCGAATTCATGAAGGCCGGAGGATTCGATGACGGTGATGGCCCATGCGGCGGCGGGAGTGGTGGCCGCCTACATGATCCAGCGCGCCACCCATCAGCCGTTCCACCTCGGCATCGCCGGGCTGGCGGCGCTGCTGAGCGGGCTGCCCGACCTGGATCTCCTGTGGGGATGGTGGCGGCGGCGTCAGGCGGGCGGGGAAGGCCACAACCCCCATCACGCCCTCTGGACCCATACACCGCTGTTCTGGGTGATCTGGGGAGGGATCCTGGCCTGGGGATTCCATCTGCCGCTGGGGCTGGTAATAGGGCTGGCTATGGTGCACCTCGCGCTGGATAGCATCGGGACCGATGATGGGATCATGTGGCTCTGGCCATGGCATTGGCGTCAGTATGCCCTGTGGCCCCGGGATCTCCACGCCGCCGGTGCCCGTGGGCTGGCCTTCTATCGCCGATACTACCGACAACCCTTATTCCTGCTGGTGGAGGTAGCGCTGCTCACGGTTGCGATCCTGATTTTGGGCAGAGAGATCTTTCTATAGGAGGGACAGGCTCCATGGCGCCGAGAAGCGAGTGGATCTGGTGGAATGGGCAGCTGGTGCCCTGGGATCAGGCGACGGTCCACGTGACGGCCCACGCGCTTCACTATGGAACCAGCGTGTTTGAAGGGATCCGGGCCTATGAGACGCCCCAGGGGGCGGCGATCTTCCGGCTTCGGCCCCACCTGGCCCGGTTGTTCTTCTCCGCCCGGCTCCTGCGCTTCGAGATCCCTTACACCGAAGACGAGCTGGCGCAGGCCGTGGTGGAGACGGTGCAGGCGAACCGGCATTCCTCCTGCTATATCCGCCCCCTGGTCTTTCGAGGCGCGGGGCCCTTGGGGGTAGATGGCCGCTCGTGCCCGGTGGAGGTGGTGATCATCACCTTTGAGTGGGGGAAATATCTCGGCCAGGAGGCCCTCGAGAAGGGCGTGGATGTCATCGTCTCATCATGGCGGCGAATGGCGCCGGACACGTTCCCGGCCCTGGGCAAGATCGGCGGCCAGTATGTGAACTCCCAGTTCGCGGCGATGGAAGCCCACGATCTGGGATACGCGGAAGCGATTATGCTGGACGCCTACGGCTATGTGGCGGAGGGGAGCGGCGAGAATCTCTTCCTGATCAAGGACGGCATGCTTTACACGCCGCCTTTCCATAACTCGATCCTGCTCGGCGTGACCCGTGACGCGGTGCTGACCCTGGCCCGGGAACAGGGGATCGAGGTGCGGGAGCAGCCGATTCCGCGGGAGTGGCTCTATGCGGCCGATGAGCTCTTCATGACGGGAACAGCGGCAGAGATCACGCCGGTGCGGTCCGTGGATCGTATCCCCGTCGGCTGCGGGCAGCCCGGCCCGATCACCCGTCGGCTCCAGGAGCGCTTCTTCGCCATCGTGACCGGCCAGACGCCGGATACTTATGGATGGCTGACGCCGGTGGGATCTGCTTGATCAGAGTTCCGAAGCCCTTTCGGGGCGTCGGGATTCGAGAGGAGGTGATGGGACATGGAGCGTTATGATCCTCAGATTATTGAACCGAAGTGGCAGCAGCGCTGGGAGGAAACCGGCATCTACCGGGCGGTGCGCGATCCAGGCCGCCCCAAGTTCTACTTCCTGACGATGTTCCCCTATCCATCGGGGGACCTGCATATGGGCCACTGGTTTGCCATGGCCCCCAGCGATGCGGTGGCCCGCTACCTGCGCATGAAGGGCTACAACGTCCTCTTCCCCATCGGCTTTGATGCCTTTGGCCTGCCGGCGGAGAACGCGGCCATCCGACACAATACGCATCCCAAGACCTGGACCTACGCCAACATCGAGCGGATGCGCCGGCAATTGCGCAGCATGGGAGCCTCCTTCGACTGGGAGCGGGAAGTGGTCACCTGCGAGCCCGAATACTATAAGTGGAACCAGTGGTTCTTCATCCAGTTCTATAAGCGCGGGCTGGCCTACCGCAAGCGCTCGGCGGTGGATTTCTGCCCGAAGTGCAATACCACCCTGGCTCGGGAACAGGTGGTCTTCGAGGACGGCGAGCGGGTGTGCGAACGCTGCGGGACGCCGGTGATCAAAAAGGAGCTGGAGCAGTGGTTCCTGCGCATCACCGCCTACGCCGATGAGCTCCTGGACCATAGCCGAATGGACTGGCCGGAGCGAGTATGCACGATGCAGAAGAACTGGATCGGCCGCAGCGATGGGGCGGAGATCGTCTTCCCCGCGGAGGGCGAGGATTCCATCGTGGTGTTCACCACGCGGCCCGACACCCTGTTCGGGGCGACGTTTATGGTGCTGGCCCCCGAGCATCCCCTGGTGCCCCGGCTCACCGCCCCTGACCGCCGCGCGGAGGTAGAGGCGTATATCCGCGAGGCGCAGCGCCGCACCGAAATCGAGCGCTTGTCCCTGGAGCGGGAGAAAACGGGCGTCTTCATCGGCGCCTACGTCCGACATCCCCTGACGGATGAGCGGTTGCCCATCTGGATCTCGGATTATGTGCTGATGGAATACGGGACCGGGGCGGTCATGGGGGTGCCGGCCCATGACCAGCGGGACTTCGAGTTCGCGGTGAAATTCAACCTCCCCATTCCGGTGGTGATTGCCCCGCCAGGCTGGCAGGGGGAGCCGCTGGCCGCCGCCTACGAGGGACCCGGGACGATGGTGAACTCCGGCCCCTTCGATGGTCTGCCGAACGAGGAGGGCAAGAAGGCGGTAGTGGCCGAGCTGGAGCGGCGGGGCCTGGGCCGGCCGGCGGTCTCCTACCGGCTGCGAGACTGGTGTATCAGCCGCCAGCGCTACTGGGGCACCCCCATCCCCATCCTCTACTGCCCGAAGTGCGGGATCGTCCCGGTGCCGGAGGACCAGCTGCCGGTATTGCTGCCGGAGAGCGTCAACGTGCTCCCCACCGGCGAGTCACCGCTGAAATACCTGGAGGACTTCGTGAAGACCACCTGCCCGCAGTGCGGCGGGCCCGCCGAGCGGGAGACCGACACCATGGACACCTTCGTGGATTCCTCCTGGTATCAGTATCGCTATCTGAGCCCCCACAAGGACGACGCGCCTTGGGACGAGGAGGAGGCCCGCTACTGGCTGCCGGTGGACCTGTATACAGGCGGGGTGGAGCATGCCACGATGCACCTGCTCTACACCCGCTTCTGGTCCAAAGTCCTGCGGGATATGGGGATGGTCTGGTTTGACGAGCCCATGATCCGCCTGCGCAATCAGGGCGTCATCCTGGGCGAGGACCGGGAGAAAATGTCCAAGTCGCGGGGGAACGTGGTGGCGCCCGATGAGCTGGTGATGCGCTATGGGGCGGACACGGTGCGGGCCTATCTGATGTTCGGTTTCCGCTGGGATATGGGCGGCCCGTGGAGCTCCACCGGCATCGAGGGGGTGAACCGCTGGCTGCACCGCGTGTGGAACATCGTGCTGGAGCCCGCCCAGGCGGAGGGAGAGCCGACCCCCGAACAGGTGGCGGCGTTGCGGCGCTGGACCCATCGGACCATCAAGCGGGTGAGTCGGGATCTGGAGGACTTCGAGTTTAACACGGCCATCGCAGCCCTGATGGAGTTCACCAACTACCTCCAGGACGCCAAAGCCACCCCAGTGGTGCATCACGAGGCGTGGGGAGAGGCCATCCGGACCCTGGTGCTATTGCTGGCGCCGTTTGTGCCGCACCTGGCGGAGGAGCTGTGGGAGCGGCTGGGGTATCCCTACAGTGTCCATCAGCAGCCGTGGCCTCGGTGGGACGAAGAACTGGCCAAAGCCGACACCATCACCCTGGTGATCCAGATCAACGGTCGGGTGCGGGATCGGGTGGACGTGCCGGCCTCGATCACCGAGGAGGAGGCGAAGCGCATCGCGCTGGATCGAGCCAACGTCCGCCGGCACCTGGGCGACCG
>JAUQQB010000332.1 GCA_030550075.1 Chloroflexota bacterium
CTGTGGGCCGTGGGGAGGGGGGATAAAGGGGGGTGGGGCCATTCTACCTCTTCTCGCGAGCCCCGAACTGCGTAACTCCTACGTAAAATAAAGACGCCTCATTACCGAATAACCGCGCGTGGTTCTATAACGCTCATCGGGAGGACGAGCGATGAAGGGGCGAGAGGAGATTATGCGCATCCTGCGGGAGCACAAGGCGGAGCTCCGGGAGAAATACGGCGTTCGCGAGATTGGCCTCTTTGGCTCCTATGTGCGCGGCGAGCAGCGCCGCCGGAGCGATGTGGACATCCTGGTGGAGTTTGATACTGTGCCGGGTCTCCTCAAATTCCTGGAACTGGAGGAGTACCTCTCCCGTCTCCTGGGTGTTCGGGTGGACCTGGTGCGCAAGGCGTCCATCCGCCAGGAACTGCGGGAGCGTATCCTCAGCGAAGTGGTAATGCTATGAAGCGCGCGTACACCCTTTTCCTGAAAGATATCCTGGAAGCGATGGAGCGGATGGAGCGGTTTATGGGCGGAACGACCTTTGACGCTTTCGTCCAGGACGAGCTGCTGACCAGCGCGGTCATACGGCAACTGGAGATCATCGGCGAAGCCACCAAAAACCTCCCAGCGGCGGTGCGGAAGCGTTACCCCGATGTCCCCTGGAGCAGCATGGCGCGCATGCGCGACAGGCTCTCGCACGGCTACTGGACGGTGGATTACGAAATCGTCTGGAAGGTGATCAAAGAAGAAATCCCTGCTCTCAAGCCACGGCTTCAAGAAATCTACCAGAAGGAGGCCGAGTAATGTTCTATCAGGTGGCCCAGGCCATCAGTGAGGTCCTGCCGGCAGGTGACCGGGAAAAGCCGTGGCTGCAGGGCATGCTCCATGGCCGCAGTAGGGGCGGAGCCCGTTCCGCCCCTACTCAGCTGGACCAGGGAGGTGAGGGATGATGACTCTCAAGGTCATCGGGCCATGGGCGTTCCCCATGTTGTCGGCGGAGGAGGGTCAACGATGAAGACCCTGGAGGAAATCCGTCAGATCTTGCGGGCCCATCAGGATGAGCTGGCCGAGCAGTATGGGGTGAAATGGCTGGGCATCTTTGGTTCCTATGCCCGGGGGGAGGCCCGACCGGAAAGCGACCTGGATGTGCTGGTGGAGTTTACGGAGCCGCCCGGGATGTTCCGCTTCCTGGCGTTGGAGCGCCGGTTGAGCGAACTTCTGGGGGTGAAAGTGGAACTGGTGACCCGCTCCGCCCTCAAGCCGTATATCGGGCAGCACATCCTGGAGGAGATCGTGCCCGTATGAAGCGCACGTACCGGGATTACGAGGCTTTGGGGGCCGGAGGCCGTCTTTGAGGGCTGTCCGGCTCTCTGCATCTAAATGGCGTGATCCGTTCCCGGAGCCCTGCGATGCTGAACGGATGGATCGACCTGCGCAGCGACACGGTGACCCACCCCACCCCGGCGATGCGGGAGGCTATGGCCCGGGCCGAGGTGGGCGACGATGTGTTCGGCGAGGATCCCACGGTGCGGCGCCTGGAGGAGGCCGCCGCCGGGCGGATGGGGAAGGAGGCGGCCCTCTTCATGGCCAGCGGCACCATGGCCAACCTGGTCTCCCTCCTCACCCACTGCGGACGCGGGGATGAGGTGATCGTGGGCGACTTGGCCCACACTTTCCTCTCGGAGGTCGGCGGGATGGCCGCCTTAGGCGGCATCCACCCCCGGCCCATCCCCAACCAGCCCGATGGCACCCTGCGCCTGGAGGACATCGAGGCCGCCATCCGGAGCGAGGACATCCATCATCCCCGCACCCGGCTGATCGCCCTGGAGAACACCCACAACCGCTGCATGGGCGCGGCGCTCCCGCCGGAATATATGGCCCGGGTCCGCGCCCTGGCGGATCGCTACGGTCTGAAGGTGCACGTGGACGGCGCGCGGATCTTCAACGCCGCCGTCGCTCTGGGGGTTCCCGCGGCCGCGCTCGCCCGGGATGCGGATACGGTCACCTTCTGCCTCAGCAAGGGGCTCTGCGCCTCGGTGGGCTCCCTGATCTGCGGCCCCGCCGACTTCATCCGGGAAGCCCGACGGGTCCGCAAGATGGTCGGCGGGGGGATGCGGCAGGCCGGGGTGCTGGCCGCGGCGGGGCTGGTGGCTCTGGAGACGATGGTGGACCGGCTGGCGGAGGATCACCGGCGGGCCCGCCGGCTGGCGGAAGGGCTGGCCGAGATCCCAGGCATCCGCATCGAGGCCCACCGGGTGCAGACCAACATCGTGATCTTCGAGCTGGATCCCCGCGTGCCGCTCACGGATGAAGCCTTCCTGCAGGCCCTCGAGGCCCAGCGGGTGAAGATCCTGCGCTGGGGCCCCCGCCGCTTCCGCGCCGTGACGCACTACTGGATCGATGACACGGACATCGATCGCGCGCTGCGGGCGATCGCAACCGCGATCCCCAATATGCGATGAAATCGGGGCAAAAAATTTTCGCCCCCACAGGCGGAATAATCGACGGCCTCCTGAAAACAGGTCTCGATCCCAGGGCGCTCATCCCCGGAATCCGAGGACGGGCACTTACGTGCCCTACTACGAACGGGAAAAGCCCCTGTTTGTAGTAGGGCACGAAGCGAAGCGGAGTGCCCGTTGTAAGCGTTCCCAAAAAGACGACGGACACTTGCGTGCCCTACTACGAACAGGAAAAGCCCTTGCGCTTGCTCATCCTCCATCGGAGGCATTCCGGTGGCCACCGCCCTCGTCTGGCCCGGCCCCCAGCAGATGGATCGGGTGACGCCGGAGGTGCTCCAGGGAGCCCTGACCCAGGCCGACGGATTCCTGTGGCTGGATCTCTGCCCCCCGGAGGAAGCCGACCGGACGCTCCTTCAAGAGGTCCTGGGCTTCCATCCCCTGGCCCTGGAGGACGCCTTCCGGGCCCGGGAGAGGCCGAAACTGGACACCTACCCGGATCATTATTTCATCGTCTTCTACGGTGTGGATTATGATCCGGAGAACGGACTGTTGTTCCATCCCATCCATCTGTTCGTCGGCCTTCGCTATCTGGTCACCGTGCGCCCCCAGCGGATCCCCGAGGTCGAAAGCGTGAGGGCCCGCTGGGTCGGCCCGGAGCTTCCCCGCCCCATCGCCCCCGGGAGCCTCGTTTACGATCTCCTGGACGCCATCCTGGATGGCTACTTCCCGGTTCTGGATCGGATCGCTGAGGAGGTGGAGGCGATCGAGGAGCGGCTGTTCGCCGGATCCGATAGGGGCCTGATCGAGGCGATTTTCCGGATGCGGAAGGCGCTGCTGGAGCTGCGCCGGGTGGTGGCGCCGGAGCGCGAGGTCATCAACCTCCTGCTCCGGCGGGAGCTGCCCGTCTTCCGGCCGGAGGATATGATCTACTTCCAGGACCTTTACGACCGGCTGGTGCGGTTGACGGAGAGCATTGACCTTTACCGCGATATGCTGTCCGGCGCGCTGGAGAGCTATCTCTCCGTGCAATCCAACCGGCTGAACGAGATCGTCAAGGTCCTGACCATTGCATCGATCATCCTGATGGCCAGCGCCCTCATCGCGGGGATCTATGGGATGAACTTCCGGTATATGCCGGAGCTGGAATGGCCCTGGGGGTATCCGATGGCGCTCCTGATGATGGCGGGGGTCAGCGCGGGCCTGGCCCTCTTCTTCCGCCGACGGGGATGGCTGTGAGCCCCTCGCCCTCCCGCTCCTGCGAGACCGCGTTTCTGGAGAATCGAACTCCGGATGGCAGGATGCAACCCGGATGTCTTACAGCCTGGGTCTGGTGAACCGTCAGGCTAAGTGCCTTTCGGCCCGGGTTTCTTATACAGTTGGACTTTGGACAAACGGGCCGTCTGATTTCTCGTTCGGGCCCTTCCCTTGCGCGAGGCAAGCCTCTCCCCCCCCCCAAAACCCCAGGAGAAAACCAGCTGCGTAACTCCTATTGATATATCGTTTGCACTTTGCACTGTTGCGATCCTGGCGGCACCCATTAGGGTTCAACGTTGGCTTCTCACCTGAAAGCCCCCAGTTCGTAGAGAATTTGTAACTATTCAGCCGTTCTCCAGCATTGTCTATACAGATAGAGGCAGTTTCCTCCTGGGGGCTTTGGGGGCCGAGCCGTGCTCCTTCGGCGCGCGGCTCGGCCC
>JAUQQB010000006.1 GCA_030550075.1 Chloroflexota bacterium
GCTATCGGGGAGAGCTGGCCGCCCGATGCGAGGATCTCCACATCTTCCCGCGTCGCGAGTTCCAGCCAGCCCGGTGGCGAGCGATCCGGGGCTTTTTCTCCACGATCCCCCGCTGGCTGGTCGATGTAGAGCTTCCGGAGGTCCATGCCCGGGTGCGTCAGCTCTGGCAGGAGCGAGCGTTCGATCTGGTCATCGCCTCTCAGCTGCCCTCTGCCCTCTATGTCCGAAACCTGAACGGCGTCCCGAAGATCCTGGACGAGGTGGAGTGCGGGCTCTTCCTGGACCAGGTTCGCACAGCCCGTAATCCGCTCCGGCGGGCGCGGCGGCTGCTGATGTGGTGGAAGCATGCCCGGTTCCTGCGAGCGCTCTCGCGGGATTTCGCAGCATACACGGTGGTTTCCGATGTGGAGGCGCGGATCCTCCGTCGGATTGCGCCGGAGGCCCGGGTGGCGGTGATCCCGAACGGAATCGATCTGGCCCGTTACCAGGGGATCGAGGCGACCCCGGAGCCGGATACCCTGATCTTCACCGGGGCGCCAACCTACTGGGCGAACCGGGATGCCCTGAGTTTCTTTGCAGAGGCGATCTGGCCCAGGATCCGGCAGCATCGCCCCACCGTCCGGCTGTGGATCACCGGCCGACTCCCAGAAGGGATCCCGCTGCCGTATCCCCCGGGGTGGCTCTACACCGGTTATCTGGAGGATATCCGACCCTGGGTGGCGCGGGCCTGGGCGATGGTGACCCCGCTGCGGTTCGGAGGTGGGACACGACTGAAGATCCTGGAGGCGATGGCCCTGGGGACGCCCGTGATCTCCACCCCGAAGGGGGCGGAGGGGCTGGAGTTTCGGGATCCCGGGGCGGTGACGATCGCCGGGGAACCCCATACGTTCGCCCGGGCTGTGGTCGATCTTTTAGAGGACCCGGATCGCCGGGCGCGACAGGGCCGAATCGCCCGGGAAGCGGTGCGGGATTACGACTGGGCGCGGCTGGGGGAGCGCTACCTTCAACTGGTAGAACAGGTGCTCCATGAGCGGAATCGCGCGACCACGATTGCCTGAAAGAGGGCTCCAGGGGCTGGCCCGGATCCCGCCTGCCCTGTGGGGGGTTGGCCTGGGGCTCCTGCTCACACCCCTGATCGGCGTGCTGGTGCTCACCGCCCGGGGCCGGTGGATCGCGATCGGGCTGCTCGGGATGCTGGCGTTCCCGGCTCTGTTGTTCCTCAGCCGCTATACGGTGGAGATCATTATGTTCTCATCCCTGTTCGTCCCCCTTACGCTCTCCACTGGCTCCCAGAGCCCGATTGTGGCCAGCCTGCTCCTCACGGGGCTGTTCGGCGGGCTCTGGCTGCTCCGGCTGGTATTCGAGCGGGAGCGCTGGCCGAAGGCTCCGGCCGTTATCCCGCTGTTCGGATTTATGGCCGTTTCGGTGATCTCGTTCTTCTGGAGCGAGATCTGGCGGGACCCGATGATCCCGCCCTGGTTCCTGTATCGGGCGCGTTTAGGGGGGTTAGGGGTGATGCTGCTTTCACCACTGGCCCTCTGGCTGGCTGCTGCCCACCTGCGGCATCCCCGTCAGGTGGATCGGCTGGTGGGGATGTTCCTGATCGCCGGAGCCCTGGGGGCGATCCAGATCCTGGCCGGTCGGACGTTGTTTCCGTTCCTGAACACCGGAGGGCTTTTCTCGATGTGGCTGTTCAGCTTCGGGACGGCCTTCCTGGTGTTCCGACCGATGCCGGCCTGGCTCCGGCTGGGGCTCGGGCTGATGTTAGGGATCTGGGGGTGGTATGTGCTGGTGCCGGGCATCTCGTGGATCAGCGGCTGGTTTCCCCCAATCGTAGCCACCCTGGTGGTGCTGTGGCTGCGATCCCGCCGGCTGTTCGCCCTCATAGCTGTGGCCCTGGCGGTGATCGGGGTGGTTTACTGGGGGCCGCTCCAGTTCTGGGTGTTTGATTACAACTATCAGACCAGTGGAACCACCCGTATGGAGGCCTGGGCCCGGAACTGGCAGGTGACCCGGGAACATCTGCTGTTCGGGACCGGTCCGGCGGGATATGCGGCGTATTATATGACGTATTTCCCGGATCAGGCGATGGCGACCCACAACAACTATCTGGACGTCCTGGCCCAGACCGGTCTGATCGGCATGGGGCTTTTCCTCTGGTTCCTGGCGGCTCTGGGGCGGGAGATCTTTCAGATCTGGCGCTGGGTTCGAAGCACCGATCATCAGGCTCGCGCCCTGGTCGCAGGGCTGGTGGGGGGATTTACCGGCCTGCTGGTGGCCATGGGCCTGGGGGATTGGTTCCTGCCGTTTCCCTATACGCAAACCATCGCTGGCTACCGCTATACCGTCTGGGGATGGATTTTCGCCGGGGCGGCGGTGGCGATGGGGCGTTATTACCGAAGTCTCCGGCTGCAACTTTTCTATGCTGCTTCGCTCCGGAAACGTGGGCAAAAGGAGCTTTCATCAGGGGGATTCTGAGGCAGGCGATCCCGTCCACCCCCAAAAAATATTCGATTTCCCCTCCCCACGGCCCTTTGAGCCGCGGGGAGGGGGGAGGGGCCTGCCCGGTCAGATGTTCAGCCCAGACCCAAACCGGGGATTTCACCCTGAAGGCCTCATGAGCCAGAACTTTAAGGCGGATCGATGGCACCGCTGGTTTCTGTTATCCTGGTTACCTATAACACCCGCGAGCTCCTGGCCCGCTGTCTGGAATCCCTTCCGGCGGCGCTGGAGGGGATCCCTTATGAAGTCTGGGTGGTGGACAACGGCTCCACGGATGATACGCTCTCCTGGCTTCAGGCCCATCATCCGGAGATCCATGTTCTGGCTAACCCGACCAACCGGGGGTTCGCGGCGGCGAACAACCGGGCCATGGCCCGGGCCCAGGGGCGGTATCTCCTGCTTCTGAATACCGACACCCTCCCGTTGCCCGGCTCCCTCGCCACGCTGGTGGATTACCTGGAGCGCCATCCAGAAGTGGGGATTGCGGGCGGGGGACTTTTAAATCCCGATGGGACTCCCCAGGGATGCGCAGCGGATTTTCCCACCCTCGGAAGCGAGCTCATGCTGCTCCTGGGGCCGATCGGACATCGTCTCCTCGGACCACATTTTCCCTATCATCCTCCCACCGAAATCCCTCGCCGGGTCGATTGGGTCTCCGGAGCATGTCTCCTGATCCGTCGCGAGGTTGTGGAGGCCATCGGGGGGCTGGATGAGGGCTACTTTCTGTATGGCGAAGAGGTGGACTGGTGCTGGCGAGCCCGACATGCCGGATGGGAAGTAGCGATCGTCCCGCAGGCCCGGGTGATCCACCTGGGGAGTGCCACGGCGCGGCGGATGGACGGCCTGCGTCGGCGCTGGCTATATGCGGGCAAGGCTCGTTTCCTCCGGAAGGCTCGGGGACCATGGGCGGCGGCGGTATATGGGGCGGCCGTGTGGATGACCACGCTTATGAAATGGATCGGGATGGAGCTGTTGGGACGCCGAGAGCAGGCCGCGGCCTACCGGACGGCCATTGGCCTGGATGGGTGGCTGCGATGGATGCAGGTGTTCTTCACGCCCACGGCGTGGGTGCTGTTCCTGATGATCTTCCTGAGCACGGTTTACACCTTCCCACGCTGGGCGGACTGGAACCAGAACTCCCGCCTGGATCTGGTGCTCGCTCTGGTGGAGCAGGGGACCTTCCAGATCGATGCCTTCGTGGAGAACACCGGCGATTATGCCCGGGTGAACGGGCATTATTATAGTGATAAGGCCCCCGGCCTGGCCTTCGCCGCCGTCCCGGTTTATGCGCTCCTGCATCGGGTTCTGATCCCACCCCTCACAGAGCCTCTGGTGCGAATCCTGGAACGTTCTCCGGCTTTCCACGCCACCCTGAACCCTATGGGCACCGGAGTTTCTCCCTGGAAAGTCCGGTTCGCGCTGGCCCAGGTGATCCTCAGCGCGATCGTGGTGGCATTGCCCTCGGCGGCGATCGCCTTCGGGCTCCACGGTTTCTTGCGCCACCGGTTTGGCACGCATCCAGCGACCTGGATCATTCCCCTCGTCTATGGGCTGGCCACGCCGGCTTTCGCCTACGCCAATCTCTTTGTGGCGCATCAATTCGCGGCGGCCCTGCTGATGGCCGCCTTCGCCATCGCCTGGGGGATCCGTCGGGGCTTGATTGGGGAAGGATGGCTGGCCCCCCTGGGCTTTTTGCTGGCCTACGCTGCCATCTCGGAATATCCCACGGTCCTGATCGGTGGGGCGATCGCCCTTTACGGGCTGGGCGGATGGCGGGAAGGAGTTTCCCGATTGGCGCGGCGGACGTTCAGACTGGCCGCGGGTGGGATCCCGCCGTTGCTGCTGGCCGCCTGGCATAACACGGTCGTGTTCGGATCCCCCTTCGAGCTCGGCTACGCGTATTCCGCCCTGTGGCAGGAGGTCCATCGTCAGGGCTTCTTCAGTTTGCGAGGGCCATCGCTGGAAGCCCTGTGGGGGATCACGTTCAGTCCTTATCGAGGATTGTTCTTCCGCTCGCCGTTCCTGCTCCTGGGATTCATCGGCCTGGTGCGGATGCTTCGCGATCCGGAATGGCGAGCGGAGGGGCGGCTGGCCGCATGGGCGGCGCTGAGCTTCCTGGCCTTCAATGCCTCCTCAGTGATGTGGGATGGCGGCTTCGCGGTGGGCCCGCGGTATCTGCTCCCGATGGTGCCGTTCCTGACGCTGGCGGCCGGGTTCGCCATTCCGGTCCTCGCCAGACATCGGGCCGGCTGGATTGGAATCGTGCTGCTGGGGCTCTGGAGCTTCGGGATGGTGATGCTGGAAAGCCTGGCCGGCCAGCAGTTCCCACAATATCAGCGGTTCCCACTGATGGAATATGTCTGGCCGCGATGGCAGGCAGGGGATATCGCCCGCAACTGGGGGATCTTGCTCGGATGGCAGGGGGTCCCCAGTTTGATCCCATTGGTGGCGCTGTGGAGCTGGGGTTTGTGGCGGTTGCTCTTCCGGACACCGGAACGATCCGTGGTGTTGCAGGAAGCCCTGGGAGAAGGCCGATGACTTTATGGTCCGCGATCATGGCGAGGACAACAGGATCCCGATGGTGGATTGCGATCAGGCCCTGGATCATGCATCCGGCCGGGGTGTTCGTGGCGCTGGCCGTGTTGACCCGTTGGCCGTTGCGGGGTCGATGGCTGTATCACTGGGATTCCGTGAACTTCGCTCTGGCTCTGGATCACTTTGATATCGCCCGAGGCCAGCCTCATGTCCCGGGCTATCCGCTCTATGTCGGCCTGGGGCGGATCGCTCGCTGGCTTCTGGGGGATCCGCAAACGGCCCTGGTGGCCCTGAGCGTGGCGGGAACGGCGCTGGCGGCGTTGATGATTTACCGGTTGGGGGAAGCGTGGGGGGGATCCGGGGTTGGGAGATGGGCCGCTCTGCTCTGGCTGAGCAGCCCGCTGGTGTGGTTCTATGGTGAGGTGGCCCTCCCCCACGTCCTGGATGCAGGGTTGATCCTGCTGGTGGTCTGGCTGGCGTGGCGTTGTGCCCGGGGGGAGAGACTCCACCGGTCCCTGGCTCTGGCCTTGGCTTTCTCAGCTGGGCTGCGCCCCCAGAACCTGCTCTTCCTGGGGCCGCTGTTCCTGTGGGGGCTCCATGGCCAGCCCTGGCGCCAAAGGACGGAAGGCGCTCTCTGGTTGGGCGGATCGATGCTGTTATGGCTGGTTCCTCTCATGATCCTCAGCGGTGGGCTGTTGCGCTATCTGGAAATTTCACGCGCGTATAACGCGCATTTCCTGGCTTCCACCCTGGTCTTCGGGCCTGGGGGAATCGCTGCGCTGCAGCGCAATCTGGGAAAACTGGCCGCCTACACTGCCTATGGCCTGGCCGGGGCATGCTTGGTGGCGACGCTGGTTCCGTTGACCTTCCGTCAGTTTAGCGCGCGCTCCATACGGCTTCCGTGGGTGGGATGGGCGCTCTGGATCGCCCCGGCCCTGGCGTTTTACACGTTCATCCACATGGGGCAGCAAGGACTGGTGCTGGTGTTCCTGCCGGCGCTGATCCTGCTGGCCGCTCAGGTTGTGGAGCATAGCGGTTCATGGGGCCGATGGCTGGGGATAGCCGGGGCGGTTATCAACGTCGCGATTTTCCTGCTGGCTCCGGAATACCCTCTGGGTCCAGAGAGGGTTCGATTGCTGAATCGCTCCACCCTCCGCCATCACGATGCTTCACTGGAGGGGCGTTTCGCATTACTTCGCATGCAATTCCCGCCGGATCGAACGCTGGTCGTGGCCTCCCAGTGGCGCTTTTTCGACTTCTATGCGCCGGAATATCGGGTGCTGCCGTTCGGGTTGGAGGATCCAGCCGAACGTCCCCATGTGGAGCAGGTATGGGTCAGGCCGGAGGAAGGCGAGGCCTGGGCGGTCGTGCTATTTGAACCAGAGCTCACCCGGTGGGTGGTCCCGGGCTCCCATTCGTGGGAGTGGTTTGAGGGTCTCGGGGTGCGTCTGCCGGGCTGGCGCTGGCCGCCCGGCGCGCGCTGGGTGTATGGACCGGGGGGGTTTGGATTGCTGGACCCATAACGCTTCAACAAAGGAGAGGATAATTTGTCCCTCGATGTTTTTAGGGTTCTGGGGAACAAGAGCAGGCGCCAAAGGCCCATGGCTCAGCTCGAGACGTCCAGCTCAGGTCCCCTGCTTCAGGGCGGGGAGCTTCTGGCCTGGGCCATCGGGATCTGGCTGGTCTCCAGCATCCCCTATGCGGTCGGCTATCTGGCCGTGGGGCCGGATCGTCGGTTTATGGGTTTTGCCTTTAATGTGAGCGATCACGTTCAGTATTTCGCATGGTGGCGGGCGTTCCAGCAGGGCCTGCTGGCCCCGAACCTGCTGACGCCGGAGCCCACGCCGGCGACGTATTTCAACCTGCTCTGGTGGCTTCTGGCCCAGCTGGGGCGCATCGGAGGACTGGGCTACGAGGCGATTTATCAGATCCTGCGGGCCGCGGCAATCGGGATGACCGTGGGGACGTTGTTCTTCCTTTACCGGTGGGTCGCCTCATCCTCTCGGACAGCCCGGGCGATGCTGGCCATGGCGCTGCTCGGAAGCGGCTTCGGCTGGCTCCATCCGCTGGTCAAACGCCTTCAGGCACTCCTTCCTATCCCGGCACCCATGGCGCCCTATGTTCCTTCGATTGCCGAGCCCAACACCTTCTTCTCGGCCATCGCCTATCCCCATTTCCTGATCGCCCTGGCCTCCATCGCGGCGATCCTGATGTTGGCCGTGCGGGGGATGTTCGCTGGCCGCTGGCGGGACAGCCTGCTGGCAGGGGTGCTGGCGCTCACCCTCAGCCTCCATCACACCTATGACCTCCTGACCTTGGGAGCCGTCCTCGGCGGGCTTCTGCTCTGGCAACTCGTCGTGCAACGCCGTCTCCCCTGGAGAGGAATTGCTCACACCGCGCTGGTGATGGGGATGGCTGCGCCAGGCGCTTTGTATATGGCCTGGCTGTCCCATCAGGATCCGACCTGGCGAGAGGTGCTGGCCCAGTTCGTCAACGCCGGGGTCTTCACGCCGCCGCCCTTCCAGCTCCTCCTGCTCATGGGCCTTCCGTTCCTGCTGGCTCTGATCGGCCTGGGGAATCCCCGGCGCTGGCGAACCTGGACCCTCTCTGAGAGCTGGATGGGGATATGGTTTCTGGTTCATCTTCCACTGGTTTACCTGCCGCTTAGCTTTCAGATTCACCTGCTGAACGGCTGGCAGATTCCCACTGCGTACTGGGCCGTGCGCGGGGTGGAGCGCCTGGCAGGATGGTTGCGCACACGCTCTATCGAGACGTTGCTGCGATGGGCGCTGCTCCTCTCCCTGCCGGCCAATGCCTATCTATGGGGATGGCGGATCCTGGACCTGAGTCGGGGGCAGCCGCCGTATGCCCTGCATCGGGATGAAGTCGCAGCGCTGGACTGGCTGGCGGGGCATGGTTGCAACGGGGGTGTGGTGATGGCCCCGGAGGCCATCGGGGCTTTCGTCCCGATGTGGACGGGATGTCGCGCCTTCCTGGCTCACTGGACCGGCACGCTGCGGTTCTTCGAGCGCCGGGAGCAAGTCGTGGCGTTTTATGGCGATGCAACAGATGCAGACCGCCGGTCGCTCGTCCAGCGTTATGGGATCACGTATGTCATCGTCGGATCAGGCGGGGGAGCGGATGGAGATCATCTGGAGGAAATCCCATGGCTGATCCCGGTTTTCCAGCGCCTCAACGCGGCGGTGCTGGCGGTGCAGATGGGGCCGATCGGATCCGGAGGTGGAGAGGCGCCATGAAAAATCGGGGGCGGCTGTTCTTGGTGACTGTCGGGCTGCTCGGGCTCTACGCGCTCGCCCTTCATCGACTGACCCTCTATCCGCCGACCTGGTTCGACGAGGGATCTCATCTCCATGTCCCCAAGGCGTTAGTCCGGTGGGGCGTCTACGCCGATTACAGCAGCGAAGGCTTCCGGTTCTCAGGGCCGATTTTCGGCGTGGGGCCCACGGTGCTGCTGCCGATCGCTGGAGTGTTTCGTCTCCTGGGGATCAATCTGTGGCCGGCGCGGTGGGTGATGGTGAGCTATCTTTTGCTGAGCGTCAGTCTTTTCAGCGTTATGGCCCGTCGGTGGGTGCCTGGGGTCGGGGCAGCGTTCGCCGTGCTCTGGTTTGTGTTCGCCCGTAGCACCGACACGATCACGTTGGGTCGCCAGGTGCTGGGGGAAGTGCCTGGGATGGCCTTCTTAGCCCTGGGACTGATGGGCTGGGCGCGGATGGCGCAGGGCCGGTGGGACGGTGTCCTCTTAGGGGGAATCGGCTTCGGGCTGGCGATTGTCACCAAAAGCCAGTGGGGCTTTTTCCTGATTCCCGGGTTGGGGGTCATGGCCCTTCTCGGTTGGGGGTGGTATCGGGAGCGAACCTGGGCTGGGAACCTCTGGATTGCCGGACTGGCCATCGGGCTATGGGGGTTATGGCAGGGGATCCTATGGGGGGTTCTGAACCCGGATCCGATGCGGACTTTCCAGGAGCTACAGCAGATCGCGGGGGGGAGCGTGGCCACTTTCCCTTCCCCCCGCATGGGCGCCACGGCCCGGAACCTGCTGACGGTCTTCGATGGGGCTTTGGTTCCCGTTTTGCTTTATGTCTGGGCCCGAGGCGCCTCTCGCTCCTCGGATGGGTATCGCTGGGGGCTGGTGGGCGTGCTGGCAGGCCTCAACATCGCTTGGTTGGTCTTGGCGTCGAACGGCTGGTTGCGATACGCCTATCCGGGGCTAGCTTTGCTTAGCTTGGGGATTGGAGGGATCCTTCAGGATCTTCAAGGGCGGTGGGCAATGGCCCCTTGGCTTCGGGCGGCGTTGGCGGGATGGTTGGTCGTGCTCCTGCTGGGTTCAGCGGTTGTGGTCTCCAGCCGGGTTCTCCGTCAGGGCGATGACTCCGCCTTCGAAATGGCCCGATATCTGGAGCAGCATATCCCTATGGATGCCCTCATTGAGACGTGGGAGCCGGAGATGCTGGTGCTGACCGATCATCGCTATCACATGCCGCCCCAGGCGCTGCTGGATGTTGCCTCGCGGTTCATTTGGTTCGGCGGTCCGCCGCCTTCCACATTTTACGACTGGGAAGCTATTCAACCCGATTATGTGTTGGTGGGAGCGTTCGGGCGCTGGGTTCAGTTGTATTATGAACTTGAAAGGAAGTGCTTGTCTTTTAAAATTGAGGCAGGCGCTTATCGCTTATATCATATTTCAGAGTGCGAAAATCCTTAATTTGGGGGATATCATGAAAAATTTAAAGATTTATTTAATATTCATGGTGTTAGTTTTGGTCGTAATTGTTGCCTATTCCCTAGGAATTAGCAATAAGCCTGTTGCTGATGATTTTGATCGTCCAGAAGCCTATTTAAAATGGACGCCTAAGGCCCGATTCTTGCCTCTTCTGGCTTTATTAAAATTGGGATTGGAAAAAACATTCCAGTTGCAATCTTATAATCCAGAACCATATCATATTGCATCAATTGTAGTCCATATTACTATCACGTTAATGGTTTTTATATTGTATAAAGTTGCGCTGAATTCCGAATTGTTTGCCTTTATTGGAGCACTGATCTTCGCTATTTATCCCCGACACCATGAGTCGATTTTCCGTTTCATGGCTATTTTACATCCATTAATGACTTTTTATTTTCTTATTAGTTTGTTATTATACAATATGTTTATAAGTAATTCGCGGAAATTGTGGTTAACTCTTTCGGCGATCTCATTCTTACTTGCGGTATTCTCCTCTGAGGCTGCAATCGCTGGCCTTGGAATTGTTTGTTGTTTTAACTTAATAAAGAATTATCCAAAAAATTATAATATCAGGCAATTTGTTGTGCTATTGAAGTCTGTATGGCCTTTTATACTTATAATTTCTGTTTATGTTTTGATGTTGGCTATAAAGGGAAATGTTTCGCTATCCAATTCTAGGACTCATTATTATGCTCGTTTAGGGATGGATGTTCTAAGAGATCTAATTGGGTATTTAAGCTATAGTTTGTTTTTCTTCATTCCGCTTCGACAAATCCATCACATTTATCTTAAAATTGCGATAGCACTTGTCACTTTTGCGGTGCTCATGATGCTTTGGGCGCGAGGATCTCACTGGTCTCGTTTCGGGATCGTCTGGACAGTTTTTTCCTTCATTATATATGCAATTGGTAGCCCATTTGGAAATGCTGATCGTTACTTTTATTTTCCATCAATAGGTTTGAGTTTGATTGTGGCAGATGTAACTCTAAATATTTATAAGCAGTTTGGTCAGAAATTAAATATTAACAAACAATATATCATATTAGGAGTTCTCATGCTGTGTGTTGGAGTTTATGCGATTTTTTCGATTCATACTTTATGGAGACGTGCTGCAGAGTGGCGTCAAGCGGGTGAAATTGCTGCTCAAATTCTGAATCAAGTATATGCGAAGCATCCAAAGGTAAAGCCGGGAACCACTTTTTACTTTTGGGGCCTTCCAGCTCAATATGGCCAAGCCCAAGTATTATTTACCGGGGTAGAAGGCGCTTTGGTTGCTCATTACAATCAATCCAATTTACATGCTTATGTGATATATGATTTGGATATATTAAAATTGGTAAAAAAATATGGTTGTTCGGTATCACTATACGAAGAAAGTGCAATTTATATTTATGTTTTTCAGGATAACAAGCTTGTTGATTGTTCCGATGCTTATCATGCGCCGGCCGTGCGAGATTCTCTTAAGGCTTTGTCGCAGATACTCGTACCATAGGGAGGATTTATTATGAACAAGTATTATTATTTGATGATAGTAGGACTGATCATAATCTTTCTTAATTGGATTGAAAAGGAATCGATCGTATTTGGGCTTGGGATTGATATTAAATGGGAACTACCGATTCGGCTATCGGATCCGGGGCAGATGGCTTGGTTTCCTGACGTGGCCGCCAGCGATGACGGGATTGTGGTCGTGGTCTGGGCCGGGGGCGTACAGCGGGGCCGGGAAGCTTTTGATGCCCTGATCCTCACAAAGCGTCAGAGGGATTCCTGGTCTAAACCGGTGGACATCCAGGCAGCCCGGATCATTGAGGGGATGAGTTTCGCCACACGCAATTCCATTCTTATTGATCGTTATGGAGACTTGCTCGCCGCTTTCCGGGTGCCCACCACTTTGTTCTTCTCCCGTGCCCCTCTGGCTCAGGCTACATCCGCCCAGGCATGGACAGCCCCGCACCGAATCAGCGGATCGAATGTCGCTTACTATAACGAGCTGGCTGTTGATCCATATGGCCGACTCCATATCGTGTGGTCGGAAATCACCATCACCGAGAAATCCTGCGAAGGGTGTTCAGAGATTTATTATCGGTCTTCTGAGAATGATGGGGAGACATGGGCAGCGCCAAAGGATCTTTCTCGGTCCCCTAGCTATGATTCATTGAAGCCTCATATTTGGGTGGCGCATGATGGCTGGTTGTATGTCACCTGGCAGGAAGGGAGAGGTTTATCAGGCTGGGAGCGCAAACCCTTCGGGATTGGTTTGGCTCGTTCCCTCAATTGGGGGAGGACTTGGTTAAAACCGGTCCAGATCACTGCGACGGTTGGATCCCCTCAACAGGGGGTTCTTGGAGAAGATGGACAAGGGGCTCTAATTCTGGTTTGGCGAACGGCAGAGGGGGAGACGGTTTACTTCCAGCGCTCCACGGACCACGGGGAGACCTGGTCCTCCCCGATGCCGCTTCCCGGGTTCCGGGCCCGGCCATGGACTCAGATCCCCTATGATGACTACGATATGGCAGCGGACAGCCTGGGCCGGTTGCATTTTGTGGGTGTGGGGGCAGTGGGCGCAGAGGGCCAGGTCGGGGTCTGGCACATGGTGTGGGATGGCACGATATGGCATGGGCCGTTTCTGGTATCGGCGAATCGAAATTTCCCGGAGTGGCCCCGCCTGGCGGTTTCAGAGGGCCGTCGGTTGCATCTGGTGTGGTTTGAACGGGATCCGGAGAACATGTATAACTCCGACGCAGGCCGTTACACCGTCTGGTATAGCACCGCCCTCACGGATGCGCCGCTGGTGCGCCGGACCCCTGTGCCGCGTCCCGTGCCCACCCCGACGCCTACCCGGTGGATCCCCTCGGCTCCTTCTCCGACGCCCTGGGTGCCTCAGGCCACCCAGCCCCCGGCCCTGCCATCTGGCCAGCCGCGGCCGGATGCGGATGCGATGCGACTGATCCTGTGGATCAGCGGAGGGGTGGGGATGATCAGCCTGTTCGGATGGTGGATCCGGCGGCGTATGGATTGAGTTCTGGGGCCGGGCACTTCAACGCCCTGCACGATATGGAGGAGCTGTGATGCGCATTCTGATGCTGACGCAGGTCCTGCCTTACCCGCTGGCCAGCGGGCCGCAGATCAAAACGCACTATACCCTGCGATATCTGGCGCAACGCCATCGGATCACCCTGGTCTCCTTCGTGCGCTCTGAGGCTGAGAGCCATATGGCAGATGCCTTGCGTCCTTATTGTGAGGCGATCCATACGGTGCTCCTGCGCCGCTCTCGATTCCTCGACGGGATCGCCATGTTGCGGGCGTGGGCGACGGGGGATCCCTTCATCATCGTTCGGGATCATCACCGCGCACTTTATCGCTTGCTTCACGCCTTCAATTCAACGAGCTCTTTCGATGCAGTGCATGCGGATCAGTTGAATATGGCGCCTTACGCTCTGGAGATGCGGGCCTTCCGGGTGCTGGATGCCCACAATGCGGTCTGGCGGATTGCGGAGCGCCTGGCGCAAGCCATGTCGCCGGGATGGGCGCGGGCGGTGGCCTCGTGGGAGGCCCGACGGCTGAAGGCTTACGAGGGTCGCGTGTGCGCTGCCTTCGATCAGGTGCTGACGGTGAGCGAGGAGGATCGCCGGGCGCTGGAAGAAGCTGCGGGCAGGCCTTTGCCTGGAACAACGATCCCGATCGCGATCGACCCGGCGGATTTCCCACCGATCCCAGGAGCCCCTGAGGCAAAAGGGGTTCTGCACATTGGAGGTCTGCACTGGCCTCCAAACGCGGAAGGTGTTCGGTGGTTTTTACGAGAGGTTTGGCCACGCGTTCGATCGAAGGAGCCGGAGGCCCGTCTGTTTCTGATCGGGGCCCGCCCGCCGCGGGACCTGCGGTCCTGGGCTGCGCGGGATCCTTCGGTGGTGGTGCCGGGCTTTGTGGCGGATCCCACCCCGTACTGGCAACAAAGCGCTGCCCTGATCGTTCCTGTGCATGCCGGAAGCGGCGTGCGAGTCAAAATCCTGGAGGCGTGGTCTCGAGGTGTCCCCGTGGTCAGCACCTCCATCGGCTGTGAGGGATTGAAAGCTCAGCATGGGGAAAATCTCTGGATTGCGAACAGTCCGGAAGAGTTCGCTCACGCGATCGTGACCATATTGCGAACGCCATCGGAGGCGCGCCGCCTCAGCGAGGCGGGGAAGGCGACCATCCATGCCTACTATGACTATCGGATGGCCTGTCGCCCCCTGGATGTCATCTACCCATAGTTTTGCAAACCTTGCACCCTCCTGTCTCTTACCGCGCCGTTCTGTTCCCCAGGGGCCATACACTCGGATTGTAAAGACTCAGGGCGAGATCTGCCCACCACCAGGACCCGAGAATCCGAATCTGTGCGGGATCCCGGACGATGATCTGAGGATCTCCCTGATACCATTCAATCCGGCCGTGCACCTGGATTCGGGTTCCAACCGGGTAAAGTCGTTCAGGAGGAAGTGGGAACGCCTTCCAGTCTGATTGGAGGATGCGGACTTTGAAGGCACCCTGGTGCGGATTCTGGAATCCCAGATAGACCGCCTTGCCATTGTTGAAGACGAAGCGGATCACGCCCTCGACCGTGGCGGTTTGACCTGCGTAAGCATGGGCTTCGGTGTAGGGGATCACCCGATCCCATCGATGGCCTATAGCTGTAGAGATGGGTGGGGAGTCCTCAATGAATGGCGTTTCAGCGGAAAGCACTGAGCCTTCGCTCACCGAAAGCGGATCCCCGTGCTCCAGGGCCACCAGGGCCCCATCGGTGCTGACGAAGTAAATTGTCTGGTTGCTCACCACCCACCCGGCATACTCGCTCCAGTACTGGTCATAGACATTGCCCTGACGGTAATAAATGTAAAAACCGGGCGGATAGACACGGTCGTTGTTGGCTAAGCCATTTGGGCAATAATGGCTTGAGCTAAACGCACACGCGGGGTCTTCTTGTGACGTGATAATCGCCGGGGCAAGCGCAGTCTGGATGGGGTTCTGGAAAGAGCCGCGGCTGGCGGAGCGATCGGTGATTTGATAGGCAGGCGACGCCTGCCAGTGACCAAAAAAGAGATAATCGCCTGCTACGCTCACATAGGGTTGTTCATCGGTAGCAAAGAACAGAGCAGAATTCGTGAAATTGTGGTCGTCTATCCAGCGCACATAACCTGCCAGCAGTCCAGGCACAGTCGAGTCGTCCAGCACCATCTCGCCGGGATGGGTATCCCAATTAGAAGCATAGCGGTTATCACCCCGGATGGGAATGTACACCACTTCCTGTCCGTTATTGAACCGTTTGACAGCGGGCTGCGGGCCCATCGGTAGATATCCTCCATCGCCAAAGCCGCCATGCCCCACGTTAGCAATAAACGGCACTGAGCCGTCATCAAGATCGAGCACGAAGAGCGCCTGATATTGAGGGTTCTGCAGGAGTAAATTGCGTATAGCAGCATTATCTGTAGGCCACGGGTTACTCGGATTAAACATTGCCTCCCAGTCCAAACGTAGCTTGATGAGCACATAACCATGGGCTTCCGCGATCACAGGCCAGCCATACTTGACCTCAGCGAGTTCGGTGTTATTATTACCAGGATCGCCGCCGTTACGCACCGTGGGCTTGACGCGCCAGACTCGAGCACCCGTGGCGTTATCTATCGCATGTACGTATAGGTCTTTGGTGACCACGATGACGCGGTGGCGTGAGGGCGAGTATGCCGGTGGCGTATGCACGGCCGCGCCCGCGTTATACGACCAGATCTGCGACATTGTCTGTTTGTCGATGGCGTAGACGCGCGTGCCCATCGAGAAGAAGACTCGATCCGAGATGACTGCCGGTGGCAGGGGCAGATCACTGGAACTTCCTGATGAGAATTGCCCTAACGTTGCGCCTGTGGCAGCGTTGAGCTTATAGAGTGTCCCATTGGCAGCGACCACAAAGAGCGCGTTGGTGTCGGGATCATAGGCGGGGGTTGAATTGATGGGGCTTCCGAGATTTCGATTCCAGACCACCGAACCGTCGGCGTTGTTGAGGGCATAGACGCCGTTGGCTCCTGCCGCAATATAGACGCGACCGCCGCCGGTCACCGGCTGGCTGTTGCGGGGCAGGCGGAACTTCCCCGGGCTCACCCGGCCCTGGGCGTCCGGTCCGTTCCATGCCCACTTCCAGCGCCAGGGAGGAGGCACCACCTGGTTCGTGTAGCTGGTCCGCTGGGCATCGTGCGCATGCTGGGTCCACTCATCCGGGCTGGTGGGAGAGGTGGGGGCGAAATTGCGGAAAACCCCTGGCAGGAAGAGGAGATAAGTGGCGGTCAGGGAAATCCCACCCGGACTCGTCTGGACGGTAGGGCTTTCCAGAACCGATGGTGGGGGAGAAGGAACCATCGACACTGGGGAAGTGGCCCCCATGGCCGAGAAAGCCTGGGGCGTGGCAACGGACTGGGCTCTGCAAAGCGTCAACGCCAGAATCACAATGGAGCTCCTAATTCGGCGACGCATTCTCCCTCCTTCTGCTGGAATCTCGATAATCACTCCTGTTTGGTGCCAAACAAGGTCCGTCACTTCTATGTTATCGCTGGGCTCCGCTGCCGGATCGCATCGGCCTCAAGGAAGCCCAGCAGCATCCTCCCTCAACACTGGATGAGGCCGCATCCCGTTGTGCTCAAACAAAGCGTCACCGGGGCATCCCATGTGCCTGACGACTTAGTAAAAGCATGTTTATCGCCTTATCAGCGGGAGGTGAATCTGAAATTCCCTGGATAACGTAGTAAATGATCCTCTTCGCCATTCGCTGGCTCCCCCTGTGTTTACGGATTGGACCTCGTAACAGTAGCTGGTGTTGGGCTGAAGCCCGGTGATTCCCACGCTATGCTCATAGACCCATTCAGAGCGAACAATGGTTTGTTCCCAGGATCCGCAGGTCCGTCCATATCGAACACGGCTATCGGCCGCCTGAAGCGTCCGCCAGCGCACGGTGGCAACGGTTGCGAAGGGAATGGCGCTGGGGCCCTCAGCGATTACGGGTGGGCTGCTGGCGTCCCCGGAAGCAACCTGAATTGAAAACGCTTGCTCCGCCCATCCCCCTCGAGCGTCGATCGCACGGATGGTGACTGGGAATGTCCCTGGTTCGGAGGGGATCCCATAGATGAATCCAGATATGGGATCGATGCTTAGCCATGGAGGGGATTGGGTGAGCTGATAATTCATTGCATCCCCTTCGGGATCAACGGCGTTCACATTGTAAGCGAAGGGCATGCCCACCACGCCGAAGATTGTGCGAGGCCGGGATGTGATAGATGGGGGAGCATTTTGAGTGTTGCCGGAGACGGAGATTTCAAAAGACTGGGTGGTGGATGCCCCCTGGGAATCCCGAACACGAATGCGGACGGGGAAGCGACCGCTTTCGCTTGGCGTCCAGGTGATTACCCCGGTGTCTGGATTGATTTGCATTCCCCCCGGGGCCTGTTGAAGCTCATAGGTCACAGGGATCAGGGCATTCGGCTGTCCCGTTGGCTCAGAGTCGTAGGCCTCCGCGTTGTAATAATAAGCCCGCCCAACCACTGCTGAGGTGATTGGCGTAGATACGAAATAGGGCGCATCATTTTCGGTGTCTTCAAAGGTCAGTGTGGGCATATTCGTAAATCCGCGCAAATATTGGGGCTCATAATGAACCCGGAATTTCACCTTTCCGTTAATTTCGCGTAGTGGATAGGCGTTCCCCAGCGGATCGAATAGCGTCACCGGACCATTCATGCCAGTCATAACCGCCTCGATGTCGCGATTTCCTTCGTTGCTCCAGATCACCAGAATGGTTTCGCTGCCATTTTTAAAGAAATGGCCTTCAACAAACGATGGGGCTCCATTTAATCGACCGTAGTACGTTGCGGTCTGGATCTGATCCGCCAGGGCGCGCACTGCCAGGGCGCGCTCGCTCAGGGTCCTGGAAGGGTTTTCAAAAGTTCCCGATCGGGGATCCAGAAGCGGTTGGTCGTAGTTATAGCTAAAGAAAAATATTTTCTCAGCCCCTACCGCGAGATTTCCGATCACAGTCTTTGCCGGCGAGAGCAGGGGCGTAATCTGCCCTCCTCGGAAGTAGCTGATTTCATTCGGGTTCCAGTGAATTCCACCACGCAGCGGGGAGAGAGCTTCCGTATTCCAGATCGGTTTGCTGAGCCCATATTCCTGGAGAACACGCCGGTAAGTGTTGATGCTGCCACAACATCCGTCCGGCGATAACTCTTCCCCATTCCCTTCCTCCAGGTAATGAACCGACAGGATATCGAAGAGGGTGAAAGAAGGATCCCTTCGCTCCTCTTCCAGCATAAGCCGGAGAACGGTGGAGTCTCCCTGATACAGATCGGCTGCCAGGATACGGGCCCGGGGATCCACGCCTCGGACCACCTGTGCGATCCCTCGCAAGAAGGTGACATATAGTCCCCAATCACATGGATTCCACGATCCGCAGCCATCGATTTCGCCGCCTACAATCCAATGATGGACCCGGTCTCGATAAGCCTGGGCTACCTGGCGTAGATTTTGATAGAATGGGCTGTTGTAATCAGCCGCTCCCGGTGGAGCGCCACCGATCAATTTGAAGATCGGCGTGACATCGCTGGCCAAAGCCTGATCCACAAAGGTCTGAATCGGCGGATCCAGAGCGCTTAAAATATCAGCATCCGTGTTGACCGGGATATCGAAATGGACCCACTTGATGCCCAGGTGGGCGATCTGCTCAGCGAATCCCGGATAAGGATCAACCGCGGCGATAAAGCCGATGGGGGAAGGGTTATGGTAGGGTCCCAAACGAACGATCGGGTCCACCAGGCCGATTCGAAGATCGGTCAGGTTTCCCTGATCGGTAAAGACATCAAGCCGATAAAGGCCGTATCGGGTGACTCGATCGGTTGGCAGGTAAAGCCAAGCCCCACTTCCGTCAGCTTGCACCCAACCTTCCCCCTCGAATATCTCCCCATTGATCGTCCAATCGACAGGGCTATAGGCATCGGTTAGAATATAGCGAACCCAGCCAGGCCGCTGAGAGACGCGGATGCGAATGGGATCGCCCAGAGTAAACAATCCGCCATTTGGCAGGGGGCTTGCATTCAGAAGAGCTGTTATGCCACCCGAGCTTCCTGCTTGAACCGCAGGCGGGCTGGATGAAGGGATGATCGGTAACGGTGCGGTCGTCGGTGGTAGCGTTGCTTGCTGGAAAACTGGGGAGGTGCAGGCGATACTGAGGATCAGCAGGAGCACTGCCCGATTTTTCATTTTCATACTCCTGTCCTCCTTATATGCAACTGCGCTCATTCAGGTAAGAGTTACGTCGTTGATCCTCTCTCTGTGTTTTCCAGTGGGGTCGGGTACCGAAGGCACTCGACCCCACTGGAAAACATTTAGGACTTACGCAGTTCGTTTCCCATGGGGGCTTTGGGGGCGGAGCGGGGCGCCTTCGGCGCC
>JAUQQB010000333.1 GCA_030550075.1 Chloroflexota bacterium
TCGCTTCGTGCCCGACTACGAACAGATGGCCAGACGCCTGGCAAGCCTTCATACTCATAGCCCACAACGGAATTTTCAGATACGCTCTAAGTGTCTGTCAGCGCGGGGAGGGGGAATTTGTTTTGGAGCGGGTGGGGCCGCCGTGGGCGGCCCCACCCTTTTGTACTGGGAGGGCAGGGAAGAGATGGCGAGCTCTGAAAAGCGAAAGCGCCCTGGCCCAGCGCTGGAGGTGCTGAAGTTCTTCCTGGGGCTGGGTTTCACGGCCTTCGGCGGGCCGGCGGCGCATATCGCCATGATGCATCACGAGCTGGTGCGCCGCCGAGGGTGGGTGACCGAGGCGCAGTTTCTGGATCTCCTGAGCGCCACATATCTGATCCCTGGCCCCAATTCCACGGAAATGGCCATCCATCTCGGGTTCGTCCGGGCCGGGTGGCCCGGGCTGGTGCTGGGAGGCGCGGCCTTTATCATGCCGGCCACGGGGATCGTGATGGCTCTGGCCGCCCTCTACGTCCACTTCCAAACCACACCAGCCCTCGCCGGGCTCCTCTACGGGGTGAAGCCGGTGGTCCTCGCTTTGATTGCGCAGGCCTGGTGGGATCTGGGCCGTCGCGCGATACGGGATCTTCCTGCCTTTCTTTTAAGCTCAGCCGTTTTCGGGCTGTATCTGATAGGGGTCCACGAGCTCCTGCTTCTGGCGGCGGCCGGTTTACTGATGGCAATGGCCCGTGGCGCCTTGCGGCGTCCTCTGCCTTTCCTTGGGATGATGGGATGGCCCCTGCTGATCCTTTCCTCGTCCCCGGTGCCCTTTAGCCTTCCTGTGATGTTTCTGCTTTTTCTCAAGATCGGCGCCATCCTGTATGGAAGCGGCTACGTGCTGGTGGCCTACCTGCGGTCGGACTTCGTGGCGCGCATGGGGTGGCTGACGGAAGGCCAGCTGCTGGACGCCGTGGCCATCGGCCAGGTGACCCCCGGGCCGGTTCTCACCACGGCCACGTTCATCGGGTATCTTCTGGCCGGCGTTCCCGGCGCCATCCTGGCGACCGCAGGGATTTTCCTTCCCTCCTTTGTGTTCGTTGCGCTGACCGGGCCGCTGATCCTTCGGGCGCGAGGCTCTTCGGCAATCCGTGCGTTTCTGGATGGCCTGAATATAGCCTCTCTCGGATTAATGGCCGGTGTTCTGGTCCAGCTGATCCCGGCCTCCCTGGTGGACCCTATCGCCATGGCGATCGCGGTGGCCAGCCTGGCGATCCTGATCCGCTTCCCGATCCACACGACCTGGCTGGTGCTGGCCGGGGCGGGAGTGGGGTTGTTGAAATCGATATGAGGGAAGGGGACCGCGAAATCGTCCTTTACATCCCCCTCCGGAGGATGATTCGCCACACCCGGCGGGAATCGGCTCCGGGGCGAATGAAAGCCGCGGGCCGCACCCCGGCGACCCACAGGATCTCATCCCGCTCGTTGACCAGTAACGGCCACCGATCGCGCCAGACCTGAGGGATCTTCTGGTTGATCAGGAAGGTCTTCAGACGGACCGGGCCGGGCATCCCGTCAGGGTGGAAACGGTCTCCCGGGCGACGAGCCCGGAAAGCGAGGCGGGTTCCCGCGCGCTCCGCATCCAGGTAAAGGGTCCACGGATCGGCGTGTTGCAGTCGGGCCGGATCCCAGGTGGAGATCTCCTCCCAGATCACCACCCACCGACCATCCGGCCAGGAAGTCTCTCCCGGGCGCAGTGGGAGTGGGGCCGTCAGCAATGGAAGGTCAGGGTCTGGCCAGACCGCGCCCTCACGGGCCACAATCAGATTCCCGTAGGCCACCACCACCCGCAGGTTCTCCGGCCAGGTGAGCATGCCCCCCGTCATCCTCTCCCCGGCCATCCGGATCGCTTCTTCCACGTGTTCAAATCGCAGGTCGCGCAGGCGGTGGGCCAGGCGGAAGGCGGCTTCCCGCAACGCCATGCGCCGGAGACTCAACGGGAGGTCCTGCCAGCGGGCGAGGTCGAAGACGATGCGGTCGGACTCTTCGACGAGCGTCACCGTGGGCCAGATCTGATGGAGGGTTTGTTCCAGGAACTCATAATCGGCCGCCAGCGTCTCCGCCATCCGCCACCAGGTCTCCCGCAGGCGAGGGTTCAGACGCTCCAGAAAGGGAAGAACCTCGTGGCGCAGCCGGTTGCGGAAGAACGTGAGATCCAGATTCGAGCGGTCGAAGCGGGGGGTCAGGCCTTTCGCCTGCAGGTAGGCTTCGATCTCTCGACGCCAGACCCCTAAAAGCGGCCGCACCAGCCAGAGCCCCTCCGGAGGCCGATGCAGGAGACCGTGATATTCGGTGAGGAGCATGCGGGGGCGCATCCCCCGCAGCCCGGCCAGGCCGCTCCCACGCAGGAGGTGCATCAGCACCGTTTCCACCTGATCATCGGCGTGGTGAGCCACCGCGATAATGCGGCTGCCTGCGCGAGCCGCCACCTCGGCCAGGAAAGTGTAACGAGCCTGTCGGGCCGCTTCCTCCAGGGAAAGGCCCTCGCGGGCGGCCAGGGCGCTGACATCTTCCCGCTCGATGGTGCAGGGGAGCCCCCACTGCTGAGCGATCCCGGCCACGAAGGCCGCGTCGGCATCGGCCTCTGGCCCGCGCAGGCCATGGTGGAGATGGGCCACGTGGAGCGCGATCCCGAACTCCGGGGCCAGATCCCGCAGCACATCCAGCAGACATAGGGAATCCGGCCCCCCGGAGACGCCGACAATGACTGTTTCCCCGGGGGGGAAGAGCTGGAAACGGCGGGCAGCTTCCCGAACGGCCCGCCGCACGACGGCGATGGCGCGTTTTTCCATGGATCGCGTGCCCATTCGGAATCCGCAAGGGCGGGCGCAAAGGGCCCGCCCGGATCGCAACTTTATTCGGTGAGTTCCCGCAGGAAACCCCGAACCGCCTCATTGAACGCTTCAGGAGCCTCCACATTGGCCAGATGGCCGGCCCGGGGGATCACCACCAGCCGGGCATTGGGGATCCCTTCCGCCATCTGACGGGCGACATCGGGCGGGATCGCAGCATCCTCCTCACCGACGATCACCAGCGTCGGCACCCGGATGGCGGGAAGGAGCTCCGTACGGTCCGGGCGTTCGGCCATCGCCTGGAGCGCGCCGATCAGCCCGGCCGCAGGGTTCGTCTGCATCTTGCGCCGGAGCGTTTCCACCAGCTCCGGCCGTTCCTGCTGCGTGGTAACGCCAAAGAGGCGGGGGAGGAAGGCCTCCACGGCGGCGGGCGTCCCCTCAGCCCGGATCCGTTCGATCAGGGCGTAGCGGTTCGCCCGCGCCTCCGGCGTGTCCGCCTGATGTCGGGTGTCTGCCAGAATCAGGCCCCGGACCCGTTCCGGGTAGGCGGCGTAGAAGGCGAAGGCGACATAGCCGCCCATCGAAAGCCCGGCCAGCACGACCCGATCCATGCCCAGCGCGTCCAGCAATCCTCGCAGGTCCGCTGCATAGGTGTTCATGGCATATGGGCCTTCGGGCGTGCTGCTCCCCCCGAACCCGCGCAGATCCACGGCAATAGAGCGGGCGATATCCGCCAGGGCTTTGACCTGCGGATCCCAGAGCCAGCGTCCCAGGGGGAAGCCATGGATCCAGAGCACCGGGATCCCCTGGCCGCGAATATCATAGACGAGGCGAATGCCATGAACGGTTGCGAACGGCATCGTTTCCTCCTTATAGAGTGTACGGGTTTTTAGGGCTGGGTCAGGCGCCGAAGGCGCCCGACCCAGCCCTAAGGGGAGCTCGATCCTTTCCCCCCTTTCAAAATCTGTTATCCTTCCTTCCGAACAGCCTGAAGGAGGGGACATCCCGGCCCACCGTTTCTATCTTACATCCAGAGAGGGCTATGACCCACCGGGGGATGGGACGTTCACCAGGGCCGTAGAACTTGGGCCGTTTATGATCGAGAGCAGTATATGGAGCCTCCAATGGACTTCCAGATTGTTACTTTAACAATTGGACTTTGGACAAACGGGCCGTCTGATTTCTCGTTCAGGCCCTTCCCTTGCGCGAGGCAAGCCCCTCCCCCCTTCCCCCCTCCCCGCGGCCCAAAGGGCCGC
>JAUQQB010000334.1 GCA_030550075.1 Chloroflexota bacterium
TGGCGAAGGGCCACGGCCAGCGCATTCATGGTGGCCGCGCGATGAGCCGCGGGCGCGGAAGGCGGGAGCAAATCCAGGGCGGACTGCAGATGCTCGCGCGCCTTCGGGAACCATCCCCGGCGCAGGGCCGCCAGTCCCCGCAGGCGCCGGAACAGGGCCTGGAACAGCTGGCCTGCCTCCGGAAGCGAGGCCTCGGCGGCCCTTAGCAATCGCTCCACCGCAGCGAATCGGCCCCGTTGCAACTCCAACCAGGCCCGCCGGGCGACCGCCTCCGCCCGAGCATGGGGATCGCCCATCTGCCGGGCCAGCCGCCGTAGCGCCCGCAGGTTCTCCGCCTGTCGGGCCGGATCCTGCCAGAAATCCGCCACCACATCCGCCGCGCACCGGGCCCGCCAGGCCCACTGGATGGGGGTTTCCGGGGAAAGCGCCATCAGCGCGGCGGTCGCCCATGGCGCCGCCCGAACGTAGTCGCCCCGAGCCAGCGCCCGCTCCGCGGCCTGCACCATCCCTTCCAGAGCCCCCTGGCGGAGCGCCGCGGCCGGGAATTCCGGGTCTACCCGGGAGAGCTCCTCCAGCGCCTGCAGCAGACGACCGATCGCGAGCGCCGGGCGGGTCGGTAAGGAGGCCATCGCCTGGGCCATCAGAGCGGGGTCAAGCGGGATCCCGGCCTCATGACAGGCATCCCGATAATGGATCCACCACCGATGGATGGCGTCGAGATCCCCCCGGGCCTGGGCCTGACGGATCAGAAAGCGAATGGCGGAGACGTCCGTGGGCGATTCCTGAGCCAGGCGCGCCGCCCAGGCCTCGGCGGCGGGGAGGTCCCCCAGCGTCTCATTCAGGCGCCACAGGCGCTGCAGGGCTTCCAGAAACTGCTGCCGAAGACGCTCCCGCCACCCTGCGATCCAGGGGGCCTCCCAATCCGGCAACAGGTCCTCCCGATAAAGGCCCACGGCGGCCTCCAGATCCCTTTGGGCCCGGTAAGGGGGAGCGGCGCGGGCCCGCTGGAGCAGGAACTCAAAAGCCCGGACATCCGTCCACCAGGGTTGAGGGGGAGCGAACGCGATGCGGTCCCGTTCGGCTCGAATGGGGATCCGGCGGGGGTCCAGCCCTGCGCCCATCCGGCGACGCAGCCGATAGAGGGCGGCCCGGAGCGCCCCCGCCGCGCGCTCCGGAGGCCGATCGGGCCACAAGCGCTCCGCCAGGGCCGAACGGGGGAACGAGCGGAAAGGATGGAGGGCCAGGAAGGCCAGCAGCCCCCCGGTCTGGGGCTGTCGGGCCAGCTCCGGGAGGGAGCGCCCCCGAATCTCCACCGTCAGGTCCCCGAAGAGGCGAATCCGCAGGGCCGGTTGGGCCATCAGCGGCGCCCCGGTCTCATCGAAAGCAGAGGGCATCATCCCCCACCTCCTGAGAGGATGCGAGGGTTCCTTTGGAGATTCGGGTTCGGTCCAACTTTCATTGAAAATTCTAACATGCTGGATGGGCATTTGTCACGATGCGGTCACGATGGGGGCATACCATCGAAAGTGGACTGAGGAAGACAGCCCCTGGACAGGATGTGAACTTCGTACGCCCATTGCCATGCGGACCATTAAGACGGGAGGTGTGCGATGCGCTGGAAGTGATGGATCTTACGGAGGTCTTTTCACGTCCTGGGTCTTTTAAGTGTCCTGCTTCTTCTGGGGGCCGTTCCCATCCCCGAATTTCCGCTCTCGGAAGTCGTTCAGATCCCGATGATCCTGGACGGCAAGCGCTATGAGCGGGAGGAGCCCAGCCAGAACAGACTGATGAAGACGAGGCAGGTGTCAACCCGGATGCTGGCTTTCCCTATCGCGAATTCGCGTGCTGTCAGTGGAGATGGCTATTGGCCGGAAGTCACCTATCATCCTTTAGAAGGATGGGGGTTTGTGCCAATCTATTATGGACATCGAGCTAATGTTAACGCGAGCACTCGGCGAATTTCTTCTTACAATGTCTATGTATCTGAACAAACCTTCGGAGGCTGGGTCTACCCATCCGAGACTGAGTGCGGATTGTCAGCATGGATTTTGACTCAGGCGTATTGGTATGATGCAGGTGGAGCCCATTATATCTCGGGCTGGTATTCGACTGGAACTATCTGCCCACCGGAATATTCATGTGAGAATTTTCGAAGCACTCAAGCATTCTTCCTTGGAGGCTTCTCGATTTATGGATCATTTCAGAGCCGATCATGGTATGGGAATGGTTGCTTTCCGAACATCGGACCAATTCATGAAATTCGAGTCTATCCTTAAGGTGGAGGGTTATTACGATGCTTCGCCGGGTGAAAGTCGTCCTGCTGGCTGCGATCATTAGCCTCTCCCCCGGCATCGGCGCTAAGATTCTTCGAGATGCCGGCCCGCCCCCAGTATGGGCGGAGGGCGTTATGCTCCTCGCAACGACTTCCGGGACTCCCGTCGCCTGGGTGAATGGAGAGCCCATCGACCGGGAAATCTTCCGCTCCTCCCTGCAAACTCTGGAAGCCACGATGGGGCCTCTAGATCCTGAGACCATCCAGCAGGTATTCAACCTGATCGTGCAACAGATTCTTTTGAATCAGGAAGGTCAGCGGCGCGGCCTGGGCATCCCTCGAGAGCAAGCGCGTCAGGAGGTGCAAGCTTATCTGGAGCGAACCCGCCGTGATCCCACTGCATGGGGCGCTCTGGTGCGGCAGGCGGAGGCCCGGGGCCTGCGTCCGGGGGATCCCGATTTCCTCTCCCAGTTAACTGCACAACTGGAGGAATCTTTCGTCCGCTCCGCTCCGGGCCGGAAGCTGGTCGCCGAAATCCGAAAGGAGGCAGGCGGCGATCAATGCCGATTCGCCCGGGCCATGCGGGATCTGATCTTACAGCTCGGCGCGCGAGCGGATATCCGCCTCGAATCTGCCGCTCTGCCTCCTGAATGGGCGGGTCTGCAGGTTCCGCGACCGGAGGACCTGCCCTGGGCGCGTTTCCCGGATCCCTCATGTCCTCCCACGTCAAGCCTGGGTAGCGCCGGGTTTGTGGACATGGTGTAGAGCGATTGAGCCTCTTTCCCTCGCTTAGCCGTAGCCTTCCTGAGTCCGGGCGAAGCTGCTTTGTCGCAGAGATAGAGATGAAAAGTTAGATGAAAATCGAATGGGGCTTACAAACCCTACCCACTCAGGAAGATTTTCTGTGTAGGACAGGCCGCTTCTGCAGCCTACCCTGCACGGAAATCCTGCAAACGATCTTGGTTCGCGACCAAGCAGGCGAAATGGTAAAAACCCGATATATTCCCTGGATTCCAACACGCGGTAGTCCTACAGAACAGCGTGGAGTGGCTCCGGGGGAGGCGGGCTGAAAAGCAATAATTCTCTGACCGACCAGACGTGGTCGGTCAGGTCTGCCGCCATAGCCGGTGTGCCCTCCAGGGTGGTATGAACGGTGCAGAAGTTGTATACCACCCCACACCAGAACATCTCCCACTCCAGCCGCTTCACCGTCCGGGCCAGATTCCGGGTCCGCCGGGCCAGGGAGGGAAGAAGCGCCCGAAAGGTGGCGTTCAGCCGCTCAACATAAGCCGTGTTGATTTGCCCCAACCAGGTTTGGGTGAGGGCAATCCATTCGTCCACTCGCTTCGGGCAACCGTGGACCAGGCGGCGCTTCACCTCCCGGAGTCCGTCCGGAATACTCCTTGACCACCTGCACAATGTGTAAATCCGGCCACGGAAGGTGCCGAGGGCGCCCCCGCTTCCCGGTATACAACCGGATATGGAAATACTTCAAAATCGCCCTGGGGTAGGCTGAAAAGCCGTCTACCGCAAAGAGAACAGATTGAACAATTCCCCCAGCAGCGGCCCATACCTGAGCCACAACCCGCTCTATCAAGCGGCGGTCTCGCTGGAGGGCAATTTCTCCCCATAGAAACAGCCGGGAAAAGACGCGCATCGCCGTGGCCATCCAGACCCGGCCGCCCTGCATCTTGACATAAAGTTCATCGGCCTGAACCTGGCCCAGGGTCACCCGGCCGTGACAGACAACCCGCTCCTGGATTTTCTTCCCGTGGAGGCCGGCTTTGCGCAGCCCATCGGTCACG
>JAUQQB010000335.1 GCA_030550075.1 Chloroflexota bacterium
CCACCCCGACCCCCAAAAAGCCCCAGGGGGCTGACTACGACTTCCTGAGCGTCATTTTTCAGATATGCTCTTACGCCACAAGAAGATACCTAGACCAATAAGAGGTTGTTTTCTTCTTGAGGCTTTCGATAACAGAGCTATTCTGCCTCTTGTATCCTGCTTCCACCACCCAACTCTACGCAAGACAGAGAAGAGATCCGGCATTTGCCCATAAATGATACGAAGATTTCCACACAACTTGACCAAATTCGCAATTTGTGTTACAGTTTATCTGATGACTTTGAACGAACAAGGTTCTCATTTAGATGTTTTCGCAGAATAGGTTCGTCTTCCTTGTGGATAAGGCATAGCCGGATTCCAGGCTTAGCATTTCCCTCCTTCAGTTCGGGTCTCTTTTTAAAGATTTTGAGACCAGCTCGTTAGCTTTCAATCCCGCAACAGGAGGTTTCTATCATGAAAGAGATTCTGGAAAGCCGTATCAGCTTGCTTCGATCCCAACTGATGGATGTGGAACAACGGCGAGAGTATCTTCAGGCTCAGCTGCGGTTGCTGGAAGATATCGCAGAGCTGATCGAGAAATATCCCGCTCTCGGTGAGGGGCTCATTGGTCTATTCCGACAAACCACGATGCCCCGGCGTCGCCGCACCCGGGAGCTGGTAAACAATATTGTGGAGGTATTAAAAGCTACGCCCCAGGGCATGGAGCTTGAGGAGATCCGCCGGGCGTTGATGGATCGAGGGCTTCAGGTTCCCGGGAAGGATCCCCAAATGCAGCGGGCCCGGTTAACGCTGATCTTCCGCAAGAACCAGGATCTGTTCCAGCGGGTTCGGCGCGGGGTTTATCGGTTGAAGGTATAGCGCAGCCTCTTCATGCTCGTTCGCCCACTCGCTCTCAAGGAACGCTACACGATGCCGGGCGCCTTCGGTGCCCGGCATCGCATTCGATCACTCCTCTTCCCGTGCCGCTTTGCGGCGTTGGAGGGAGAAGGGTAATGTTCACCCTGTGATTGATTTGCTTTTTGCCCTACCTCCTCTACCCCCTTTCCCTCTTCCCACGGCCCTCCGGGTTATGGGAAGGTTGGTGGTCGGAGGGCGCGCCTTCGGTGCGCCTTCCGACCACCCAATACCCGGCCATTCGTTACAAAATGAACACCACTGGGGAAGAAGCATCGGAGAGACCCGGAGAGCCACCGGAGGCGAGCATATTAGCACCCCAAGGCCTTCATTGCCCGCTCTTTCCTCTCACTCCTGGCCCAGCTCCGAAAGCTAGAATCTCTTCTCGTAACGCTCCCCGCAATAACTGCCGTTCGATCCCCACCAGAGGAAGCTCCGAAAGATCCGAAGCCTGAAGCAAACGTTCCCCGGTAGTCAAAAGGAATGTGAACCGATGCCAGCGGCGGCTGATCACGGGATGAGAGAGCGGCTGCAAGGGCCCCAGTTGCAACAGATAATACAGCTCCTCCGCCCGTGGATGATCGGGCTTCTCCGGAAACAGATCGCGCCGTCGGACCAGCTCATGGCCTCTTAGCGGCGCATAATAACGGATGGACCAGCGCTCAGGCCCAAAGGCGGCCGTGTAATAGAAAGCGATGAAGTCTGCGAAAGGGGCCAGCGATGGGGCATGGCGGATCGGGATGCGGTAAGCCCTGTTCTCCTGGATCCATTGCCAGTCCCGTGGGTTGCGCACTATGGCGACGAGCACAACGGCTTCTGGAAAAAGCTCCATGGATACCTCTGGAAAGTGATGGGTGCACTCTTGTAGGCGGGCATAGCTACCCTTGGCACCTCGCCCATCCCAAAATCCTCCGCACGAGGGGATCGGAGGGCTTGTCCGGAGTCCAGTCGCTCCAAAAGAAGGCCCTATCCGCTACGGGGATCATCACTTCCATAAAGATGATAGACAGCCACGAGGAGACAGCGGGGAGGGAAGCATCCTGGGGATTTCAGGGTCCGGCGGGGCTGCCGGAAGCGGCTCATCCAGCCTTGAAACGATGGGGAGGCGACAAGGGGAGGCCTTCGCCCGAACTTTATTCCTTTTCCCCATGAGACCCTCTGGGCCGCGGGAGGGGAGTAAAGTAATTTCAGGGCTGGATCGGTCATCTGCGGGGTCCGACCCAGCCTCAAAGACCTCGGGGGAGAAAGTCAATCTCGGAGCTGCTTTTACGTGACAGGTCTATTCCTCCTCGAAAACCATTCCTAATGCGGCAGGCGGGGAGACCTGGAGGCTGCGGAGGATTCGGAAGGCGAAGCGGCGGCTGGACTCGGGGAGGCGAGATAGCGACGTCTGGACCCACTCGGTGTTGCCCAGGTTGGTCAGTAGCAGGGCGAAAATCATCAGAGGGAATGGCGCCACATTGAGAACCTGGGAGGGGATCCCGGGGAGGCTGGGTTGAAGAACCAGGCTGAGCCACTGGAGCAGGGCAAACAGGAACGCTCCGAAGGCCCCGCGCACCGGATGCCAGCCTCCGAAGATCGTAATGGCCAGCACGATCCACCCGATTCCATCGATGCCAGAGATCGGGCCCTGCCATCCACCCTTGAGGTCCAGGGTGTAAGCCGCCCCTGCGAACCCGACCAGCGCCCCGCCCAGCACAGCGTATGCGTATCGAATCCGCGTGACCGGGACCCCCCGCGCGAACGCGGCTGGAGGGCGCTCCCCTACGCAGCGGAGCACCAGACCCGGGTGGGTTCGGAAAATCCACACCCAGGCCAGCGCCACCGTGAGCAGGCTGATGTAAACCACGGGGCTTTGTTGAAACAACGGGGGCCCGAGAAGGGGGAGATCGTTCAGAACCGGGATCGGGAGCGCGCCCACCCGCGGGCCGGGCATACCCATAAAGGGGTTCCCCAGGAAGTAGGCCAGATCCCGACCCAGCAGGGCCAGCACCAGCCCCACGGCGACCTGGGATTGACGGAGGGTCAGGCTGGCAAAGACGACCACCAGGGCCATCAGCGCGCCGATGATGGCACCGGTGAGGAACCCCAGCTCCAGGCTTCCCGTCCGCACCGCGACCGCGAAGCCGGCCATCGCGGCTAACAGCATCGCCCCGTTGACGGAAAGATTCACCACCCCGGCCCGCTCCGAGAACGTCTCACCGACCACCGCGATCAGGAGCGGGGCGGCGGCGGCCAGAACCCCGGCCAGACCGAAGATCCACTCAGGCGTCATCCCCGGTCTCCGCTGCGGATTTGGGTTGCCATCGGGCTCGTGCCCCTTGCATCAGCAGCACGAAAAGCACCAGCGCACCCTGCATCACGCCTGAAAGGGTGGAATCCAGCTTCAGGGTGATGGGAAGCTGGATGCTGCCGATGTTCAGGGCGGCGAAAAAGAAAGCAACCGGGATGGACCATGAGACACGATAATTGGCCAGCATCGCGACCAGCAGCCCCAGGTAGCCGTAGCCGCTAGAGATCGGAGGGATCAGTCGATGGTAAACCGCAGTGACCTGCACCGCGCCGGCCAGCCCGGCCATCGCCCCGCATCCCAGCAGGGCCAGGAACAGATAGCGGGCCGTTGGCACCCCCAGCAAGTGCGCTGCCCGGATATTCTTCCCGATCGCTTTCAATCGAAGCCCGAAATAGGTATTGCGCAACAGCACATAGACCAGCGCGATGCTTAGAAAAGCCAGCAGCAACGCCCAGGGGCTTAAACGGAGGCCTGGGAACACGGGTAGCCACAGGCGTTCTGGGAAAGGTTCCGTGCCGCTCATCGAGCCGATCCCTGGTCGCTTCCAGGGGCCGAAGATCAACCACAGGATCAGCGTGGTGGCCACGAAGTTTAATCCCAGGCCGCCGAAGATCTCATGGACACCCCCGTAAATCTTCAACAGACCCACGAGGCCAGCCCAGGCCGCCCCTCCAGCCATCCCGGCTGCCATGGCGAGGATCAGGATCAGCGGGGGCGGGAGGCTGGTCTCCTGTAAGGCGCGCATCACCCCGGTGGCAGCGATGGCCCCCAGCATGATCTGTCCCTCCACGCCGATGTTCCATAGCCCGGCCGTGAAGGTGAGCAGGAGACCCGAGGTGGCCAGCATCAGCGGCACCCAGGCCACCAGGATATCGGTGGCGCG
>JAUQQB010000336.1 GCA_030550075.1 Chloroflexota bacterium
TGGCGGATGAGCCAAATATCCGGGAGGTCATCGCTTTTCCGAAAACCGCCAGCGCGGTGGATCTCCTTTTCGATGCCCCGTCCGAGGTCGATGAGCGTCAGTTGCGGGAACTTCACGTTCGGGTGGTCCGCGAAGAGCAGGGGTAGTGTTCCGTCGGAAACCTGTCTGTCTGGATCCCGCGAGACAGAGCGCCGCAGCCCGCGCCGCCCTGAAACATGATTCCCCCTCCCCACGGCCCTTTGGGCCATGGGGAGGGGCTCCCACTCTCCTCGATAGAGCGCCCGACAGGCTCGCGGATGGTTGCTCTGGCAAGATAAGATTCACCAGCGCCCGGCCCGAAAAACTGGAGATGTTGCTCACAAAGAAGCAAAGCCCTTGTTTGCCTGAGGGGTATGTTTCTATTAAACTTTTCCAAAAAGCGGGGATTGCGACAGCATTCGTTCCCTCAGGTAGCTAGAGCAGGCCTGCTTCGCCCTCAAGAAGAGCTGACGATGCTGGGCCAGGAGGAGGCGCGCGGAGAGCAGACCGCGTTTTGTTCAGATTGCAACAGCGCAATTTCCTCAGGCAAGGAGTTCCGCATGGCTGAAGAGGATCGGAGAAAGATCCGCATTGTGTGCATTGAAGACGATCAGGACATGATTGACCTGATCCGACTGATCGTCACCCGACGGGGCTATGAGCTGGTTGGGTGGGCGACTGGAGGCATAGAAGGCATCGAAGTCATCCGGCGGGAGAAGCCGGATCTCGTCCTGCTGGATTTGATGATGCCGGATATCGATGGTTGGGAAGTTTACCAGCAGATGAAAGCAGATCCAGAGCTGCGCAACATCCCGGTGATCGTGGTCACGGCCCGAGCGCAACATGTCGACCGGATTCTGGGGCTTCACATTGCTCGCGTAGATGATTACCTCACCAAGCCTTTCGGGCCCTCTTAGCTCATTGCCAGCATCGAACGGGTGGTGAGCCGTTCAGCCTCTCCAGAGTCCGGCCAGGGGTAAGCTCGATGAAATCTTCTTCCCTGACGGCGGAGATTTTCGCAATCGGGAACGAGCTGTTGCTGGGTGAGGTGGTCGACACGAACACATCCTGGTTGTGCCGTCTGCTCGCTGGGCTGGGGGGAAGGGTGCGGCGGGCAGTTCTGTTGCCGGACGATGTGGAGGTGATCCGATCCGAACTGGCAGGCGCATTGCAACGAAGGCCGGACCTGTTGATCACGACCGGCGGTTTGGGGCCAACAGAGGACGATCGGACGCTGATTGCAGTCGCGCTGGCGACTGGCCGGCCGCTGGATGAGCATCCCCAGGCGCTCCAGATGGTAGCGGCGCGCTATCAGGCCCTGGCCGCGACTGGTTATGTGGCCAGTCCAGAGCTCACGCCGCCGCGCCGCAAGATGGCTCTCCTACCCCAGGGGGCGATGCCCTTGGCCAATCCGGTTGGAGTTGCTCCCGGAGTTCTTCTCCCTCTGGAACACACCACCCTGATCTGCCTCCCCGGGGTCCCGGAAGAGATGAAAGCCATTGTTCAGGGCTCCCTTGTGCCCTATCTTCAATCCCGCTTTGGGAAGGCTGGCTTCGCTGAGCTTCGCATGCTCGTCGATTGTGGGGACGAATCCCGCTTAGCACCCTTGCTGGAAGAGATCCAGTATCAATGGCCCCAGGTATATATCAAGTCCCGGGCCCGGGCCTTCGGCCCCGGCGTCCGTCTTCGGATTTACCTTTCCGCTGCTGGCTCCACTTCCGAGGAAGCGCAGGCGTTGATAGAGGAAGCGCGTCGTCGCCTGGAGGAACGGCTTGCGGAGGCCGGGATCGCATCGGAGATCCTGAGCCGTGATTAAAAGTCCACTGTAAGTGATGGCTGGACATGGAGAGGCCTGGAGGGCACGCCGGGGAGGGGAAGGGGGACTCGCTTTTCCTGCGGGGCGCGGTCGCTCGAACTCCATCGCGTAGAAACGAAACGCCAGCCTCCCCGGCGGAGGCTCATCCGTGGGTCCAATCCGAGATATCTTTCGGAAAGGAGGTGTGGCCATGGGAATCGCAGGGCGTGGACTCTGTCTGCTCGTTCTGATCGCTATCCTGACCGCATGCGGGGCTCCTGCCGCCTCCCCAGCACCTGCTCCCCCCGCCAGCTCGCCCACCGCCCCAGCCTCTTCCCCCAGCCAGGAGGACTCCTGTGGCGACCGCTTGAAGCTTTCAAAGGAGCTCTACCTGTTCAACTGGCCGGATTACATCGCTCAGGAGGCGCTGGATCGGTTCCAGCAGGAGTGTGGGGTCAAAGTGATTGTCGACACGTATGATTCCAACGAGACCTTGCTGGCCAAACTTCAGGCCGGCGCGACCGGTTACGATGTCATCGTGCCCTCCGACTACATGGTCTCGATCATGATCAAAGAGGGGATGCTGGCCGAGCTGGACAAAAGCCATCTCCCCAATCTCAAGCACATCGATCCGGCTCATCTCGGCCTCTATTTCGATCCGGAGAACAAATACACGGTGCCCTATATGTGGGGGACATCCGGGTTCATGTATGACACGGCGGCGATCCCACGGGAGTTGAAGAGCTGGAAGGATGTATTCGAACCGGCCCCGGATGTGCAGGGGAAGATCTCCATGCTGAAGGACGAGCGGGAGGTCATCGGGGCGGCCCTGAAATATCTGGGGTTCTCCATGAATACGACCAGCTCGGACGAGTTGCAGAAAGCCAAGGAGATTCTGCTTCGGCAGAAGCCCTACGTGAAGGCGTATACCAGCGACACCAATCGTGACCTGCTGGTGGCTGGAGAGGTGGTTCTGGCTCACATCTGGACCGGGGATGCGATCCGGGCTCGCGATGCGAAACCTTCCCTGAAGTATGTGATCCCGGAGGAGGGATGTACCATCTGGCAGGATAATCTGGCGATTCCGAAGACGGCGCGGAATAAATACACGGCCGAGGTTTTCATTAACTTCCTGATGCGGCCGGATATCGCCGCCATCAATGCCAACATAATTAAATACGGCAGCCCCAACCGAACGGCGATACAGCAACAGCTGATCGATCCGGCTCTCCTAAATGATCCCGGCATCTATCCATCCGAGGAATTGAAGCGCAAGATGGAATGGCTGATCGATGTCGGGGAGGCCATTGAGTTATACGATCGCATCTGGACGGAGCTGGGGGTGGAGCAATAAAGACAGCCCCGTTTCGAAGCGGACAGGGTCGCCTTCAACGGCCTCTTTCGCTTTAAGTGGGATGGGGGGGACGCCTTCGGCACCCCCCCGCCTCAAAACCTCCTTAAGTAAGGGGGGAAGTATTCAGATATCGCTGGGTGACAGAGGGAATTTCAGGGTGAATAGGGCACACAGTCGGCGCACCCCAAGCACCAGGCATCCGGGAGGGCTGGAATGAAACAGATGTGGATCGGCGGCGAATGGACGACAGGATCCGCCCGGGAAGAGCTACCGGTTCTGGATCCGGCGACCGAAGAGGTGCTGGAGACGGTGCCCCGGGGGACGCCAGCGGATGCCGAGGCCGCTGTGGCAGCTGCCTGGCGGGCTTTTGATGGATGGCGGAAGGTGTCTGGGGCAATTCGGGCTGAGATGTTACATGAAGTCGCGCGTAAGATCCGGAATCACCAAGAGGAACTGATTCGGCTCCTGACCCTGGAAGAGGGAAAGCCATGGCCGGAAAACGAGGAGGAGATCCTGTGGTCGGCGAATACCTTTGATTATTACGCGGAGTTGGCCCGTCATGAGCGGGGCCGTGTGATCCCTTCTCCGGAGCCCGGTCAGCTAAGCCTGGTGCTGAAAGAACCTTACGGAGTGGTGGGCTGTATTGTCCCCTGGAATTATCCGATCCTTCTGATGGCCTGGAAGGTCGCGCCGGCGCTCGCAGCGGGCAACACGGTGATCGTCAAGCCCTCCGAGATCACCCCTCTGACCACCCTGCGCCTGGCTGAGATCGCCATGGAGCACCTCCCGCCGGGCGTGGTGAACATTGTGACCGGATATGGCCCGGAAGTCGGTGAACCGCTGGTCCTGCATCCGGAGGTCCCGGTCATCGCCTTCACCGGTTCCCTGGCGA
>JAUQQB010000337.1 GCA_030550075.1 Chloroflexota bacterium
ACGAACTGCGTAAGTCCTATTTCGATTTGAGGGGCGGCGAGCGCGCATTTATGATGGGGTATGTTGCCTCTCAATCGGACTTCCCGCTCCGTGTTCAGACAGCGCCCGGTGATGCGCTTGTGCTCCGCGGAGTCCCCCCTCCGGATGTCGTCAAAATCGACGTGGAAGGCCATGAATGCAGTGTGCTGAACGGGATGCGGCAAATACTGGGGAAGCACGTCAGGCAGCTGATCTGCGAGGTGCACGCGTCGGCCCTTGCACGCCATAACCAGCTGGGATGCGTCGAGCGTATTTTGAGAGAAGCAGGCTTCGAGGTCACCCGCCTGTATGAGCGACGCACGGAATACTTTGTATGGGCCGAGAAGAGGCCCGGGTAAGCGCTGAGGCTTTGGGGCGGGATCGGGCTCCCGTATCCATCGCCTTCGGGCATTCCTTTCGCCCTGCAAGAATCAGAAGCGCTCCAGCGTCCAGCCATGCGGACTCCCTTTGAAGTTTCCGCCTGTGGCAAGGTGATCCTCCTGGGAGAGCACGCGGTAGTCTACGGCCGGCCGGCCCTGGCAGTGCCGGTTTGCGGGCTTCGAGCATGGGTTCGCGCAGAGCCATTGCCGGAGGGGTCCGGTTGCTGGATCGCGGCGCTGGACCTGCCGGAGACGATCCGGTTATCCACGGCCCCGCCGGATCATCCTCTTGCCATGGCGGTCCGCCTGGCGCTGGCTCACCTGGGCCTTCCCGAACCGGATCTCCGGCTCACCCTGCGCTCCGACCTTCCCATCGCCGGCGGATTGGGGAGCGGCGCGTCGGTTTCGGCCGCACTGGTGCGGGCGATCTTCCGGTGGGCCGGGCGGCCCGCTGATCCCGAGGTTGTATCCGCCCTGGTCTATGAGGTCGAGAAACACCATCATGGCACCCCCAGCGGGATCGATAACACCGTGATCGCCTACGAACGCCCCATCCGCTTCGTCCGGGGTCAACCGCCGGTTCTCCTTTCCATCGCCCGGCCCTTCACCCTGGTGATCGCGGACTCCGGCATCCCCAGCCCGACGCGGGAGACGGTGGCCGCGGTGCGGATGGGATGGGAGCGGGAGCCGGAGCGGTATGAGCGGCTGTTCGACGCCATCGCGGCGCTGGTGCGGGAAGCGGAGGCATGCCTGGCCGCTGGCCGGATCGAAGACCTGGGTCCGCTCCTGGATGCGAACCACCAGCTGCTCCAGGAGCTGGGGGTTTCTTCCCATCACCTGGATCATCTGGTCCGGATCGCCCGGGAAGCGGGCGCCCTGGGGGCCAAGCTCACCGGCGGCGGCCGGGGAGGCAACCTGATCGCTCTGGTGCGCCCGGAGCAGGCGACGTCGGTGGCCCACGCCCTGCAGGCAGCCGGCGCGCGGGCCATTTACCGGACCGAGATCCCGGCCACCTCGCCTGCCGATCCATCCTCGACGCGCTGAATGAGGAGGCGATCCCGTGCCTGCCCGTCCGTCCGTTCGATCCCCCGCGCGCTATTACGCTTTGAAGGCCCTGCATCGGATCGAGACCCGGGCGGCCTATGCGGACTACGTGCTGCAGGCCCTGCGGCGGGAGGTGGAGCTCTCCCCGCGGGATCAGGATCTCCTCACCACCCTGGTGGATGGCGTGACCATCTGGCGGAAGACCCTGGACTGGGTTCTGGCCCGCTACGTGCGGGGCGGGCTGGATCGCCTGGATCCCTGGGTGCGGAATGCCCTGCGGATGGGGCTCTATCAATTGATGTTCCTCGATCGAATCCCCCGATGGGCGGCCGTGCATGAGACGGTGGAAGTGGCCCGCGCTGTGGCCGGCGAAGGAGCGGCCGCGCTGGTGAATGCGGTGCTGCGGCGGATCTCCGCCCGGCTGGAACAGGGGCGGCCGGTGGCGACCTTCCCTCCGATAGAAGCCGACCCCGTAGCCCATCTCGCGATCCGGTATTCATTCCCGGAATGGATGGTGCGCCGCTGGATCGCCCGGTATGGGGTCGATGGAGCACGGGAGCTCTGCCGCTTCCATAACACGCCGCGGCCGCTGAGCCTTCGGGTGAACCGCCTGCGGGCGACCCGTGAGGAGATCCTGGCGGATCTGGAGGCCCGGGGGGTGCGAGCCCGGCCCAGCGTTTATCATCCCTATGGGGTGCTGGTGGAAGGAGGACTGGATCTCGCCGCATGGCCGGCCTATCCGGAAGGGAAAGTGATCGCCCAGGATGAGGCGGCGGCCCTGATCCCTTATCTTATGGATCTCCGGCCCGGGTTGCGGGTGCTGGATCTGTGCGCGGCTCCGGGGGGAAAGACCACCGCGATCGCGGAGGGCATGGGGGATCGGGGGATCATCGTGGCTGCGGATGCCCATCTCGGCCGCCTGCGACGATTGCGGGAACACGCCCTTCGGATGGGGTTCACCATCATCCAGGTGGTCCAGGCAGATGGACGGCGGCCCTTCCTGCCTGAATGGGCGGATCGGATCCTGATCGACGCTCCCTGTCTGGGGACCGGGGTGCTGGCCCGACGAAGCGACGCCCGGTGGCATAAGCAGGAATCCGATCTGGCAGGCCTGGTTCGTCTCCAGCGGGAACTGTTAGAGGCGGCCGCCCGCATGCTCCGGCCGGGGGGGCGACTGATCTACAGCACCTGTTCCTTAGAGCCGGAGGAGAACGAGGAGCAGATCGAGGCCTTCCTGCGGGACCATCCAGAATTCCGCCAGGTGTCCGCTCAGGGCAAAGTGCCGAGCCCTTTTGTGGACGCGGAGGGCTTCTACCGGGTCCTGCCGCACATCCATCATATGGATGGGGCCTTTGGGGCGATTCTGGAGAAGGCGGGGGGATAGGCCGGACAGGGGCGCAAATTAGGCCCCAATTTGGTTGATCATTGTCGTCCATAAATTGTGACATTTATCACTACTTGGGAGCCCCCGGCTTCAATATGATAGGGATGCAAGCAGCGCCATCGCCGCCCACTCCACTGGCGTTCGCTTGCCCTGGCCCCTCCTTTCCTGCTGCGGCCCGGCTCGGACTCAGACCGAGACCGGGCCGCATGCATTTATTAGGATGGAGCCCGAACCCGGGGGATGCGCCCCACCAGGATCCCCATTATCAGCCCGTAGGCCAGATGAGCCAGGGCGAAGGACGGCCAGTCCACATAGCGGGCCATCACCGGATTGAAGATCGGCAGGATGACGAACGTGGCGGCCAGCCAGAGCAGCGGCCCGATGATGACCGCCCACAACAATGGGGATCCTGGCAGAGCGGGCAAAATGAGGGCGTAGAGAATCCCCAGCGTGATCGAGAGGAGTCCATGGAGCAGCAATCCAGTGAAGAGCGCGCCCCCATGGAATTGCATCAACGCTTCCGGGGACGTCTGCTGGAGTTCCCGGATCCAGGTTGCCCCGATGAGGTTCACCGGGAACCAGATCCCGCGGCCGGAGAGGAGGCCATAAGCCAGAGCGATAGGAACCATCGCGCCCCCTCCAGCCAACCCGCCGATCACCCCGGCGCGGTAAGGGATGATCTCTGCCGGCCATCCGGCTCCAATCTCCTCCATCCGCAGCGCCTCGCTCATCCGCTCCCACCATCGCGCCATCGCCGTACCTCCTGAAACATCGATAGCCTTTTCATAACTCACCTGAATGGGGTAGGACCTACGCGATCAAGGACCACATAGATAGGATGAGAGGACCCCCTTCCTAAGGCTCTTCGGGTTATGGGAAGTAAGGAAAGACTTTCAGAGGGATTGTGCGAGGTGCCGAAAGCATCCAGCACAACCCTTGAGCTTTCCAGGTAGATCAACCTGTCGCTCCTAAATTTGATACGCAAGGAGGGGCGGGGGGGTTTTCTGAAAAACGACTTCAGCGTGTCGCCGTTTTTAATAAATCACCGATTTCTCCCTGCGAGAGCTTTGGGGAATCGGTTGGACTGCCATCAGCAGCCCGCTCGGCTCCTAAAAACGTAAGGACGTAACGGCTTACCCCGCCATGAGCCTTTATTAATAGGACTTACGCAGTTCGTTTCCCATAGGGGCTTTGGGGGCGGAGCGGGACGCCGAAGGCGCCCC
>JAUQQB010000338.1 GCA_030550075.1 Chloroflexota bacterium
TCAACTGCGCCGCCCTGCGGGAAATCGCCCGATCTTTGCAAACCGCTCCATAAGGATTCAGGGGGAACCCGCCCGATGTGTGCAGAGCCTCGCGGGCGAGGTCGTGGTCGAAGGGCCTGTCCTGGAAAGGGGATGGCTGAGTCGGGCATGGCCAAAGAGGGGCTATGGCTATCGGGTAGGCCAGCGGGGATTGGGGTGGGATTGCCCCACGCTGGCCCGCATCGCCGATTCTCTCTCCCTCCCTGGGGTGCAGCGGGAGGACTGAACGTCTGCGATGCCCTTTGAAGACCGCGGGATCGTTAAGCTCAGAGGCGAAAGCTGTTCGGATTCCTTATCACGGATTCGCGGAGGATGCAATGATGCGGGAACCTCGACGGATCCCGGCTGGAGAGCATCCGGTGCAGAGGCCGATCCTTTGCGTCCTCACCCGCTGCCGCCTCCGCCGTCTCCGGGATCTCCTCCTGGTTTACCTGGACTTCCGCCGCATCCATCGCCAGCTCCAGACCTCCCCCCTCCCCGGCTTCCTCTACGCCGCCTTCCTTCTGGAAGGATTTCACACAGTTTACTTCCTCTCCTTCTGGGAGAGCCAGGCCGCCATCGCCCGGTTCGGCACCGCCATTCCCGAACACATTTTCGCTGTCCGCCGCCTCTTCGCCCGCGCCGCCCGCACCCCCGATGGGCTGCCCGAAATCTGGTCCACGAAATGGACCCTCACCGCCGTCAGCAACAACCTCCACTGGCAGGGAATCAACTGGTGGGCCCTGATCAACGCCGCGGAACCATCCCCAATCTTCAGGCCTCCTGTGGAGGAGTAGATGATGGACGCCTTGACCATGGCCTACAGCGCCCTCTGGCTGCTGGTCCTCTTCCACAGCTTGCTCCTCTGGAGGATCCTCCGCCTCTTCAGGCCTCCGGCCCCTATCGCCCGCCCGGAACACCCGATCCCCCGGGTCGGGGATCCAGCCCCCGTCTTCGAATGCCCCACCCTGGAAGGCGTGCCGGTGCGGAGCCGGGAGTGGGTTCAGCGCCCCACCGCCCTCCTGTTCCTGGATCCAGAAAATCCAGCTAGCGCCCAGATCCTCACCGCCCTGAGCGAGCTCCCGAAGCCCTTTCGGCAGCGCTTCCTCGTGCTCTGCGAAGGGGAGCAGGCGGCCTGCCGTGCGCTTCAGGCCCTCGGAGGACGGGAAGCGCTCTGGCTCCACGATGTCGAAGGAGAAGTCCGTCGACAGTATGGGTTCCTAACAGCGCCCGGGGTGGCCATCCTGGATGCCCACCATCGCCTCCACGCCTGGGGCTGGATCCCTCGGGAAGACCTGGAGCGCATCCTCCAGGATCTGGAAGGAGGCAGATCATGACGTTTCAGGAAGAACTCGTGGGGATCATGGAGCGGATGATCACCCGGCGGCAGTTCCTGACCAAACTAAGCATGGCCGTCCTGGGGGCAGCTGTGACCTGGATCGGAGGACAGGGGGTCCAGGTTCATGCGGCAGGATATTGCAACGGCTCTTATCCCTATGCATGTTGCACCCTTTGCTGTCCTGCAGGAGCCCGTTTAAACCTGCCGGATTGCGTCAGCAAGCACTCTTATCAAACCAAATGGTGCTGGTTCTGCGATTATGGCGGTCGGACGTATAAATGCTGCGAAGCCAAAGATATTAATGCCGAGTGCAGCCGGAGTTGCGATAGGGTGTTTGCTTCCTGGTATGAGCGCACCGGTTATGCTCCTGATCTAAGTTGATTAAGGAGGAAAAACTCATGCGTCGAGTGTTGATCCTCTGGATCCTGATAACGGCCTGCATCCTCTATTCGCCTCGTGGAGAATCCTACCCCAGGACGTCTCCCAGCTCCCTTCCCTCATTACCGCCGTTAACCCCTTCTGCCATTCGCGCATGCCCGGTTACTGTTCCAAACGGCCGTAATCCGCCAGACCCAATTCGGGTAGGTCCTCCCATTCCTCAGCGCCATGGGACCGGCATTCTGTGGACGGACAACACGAAAATCGTCCCTCACCCGGAGCAGTGGAACCCGGATGGCTCCCTCGACTGGAAGATGGGATGGGATCGGGGGATCCGGGGTCGGCTGGAGGTCACCGGCCGCCGCCTGGATGCCCCCGCGCCGCCTGCCATCGGCCACTTCGACATCCCGGGTTATGGGGAGTTAGGAATGCAGATCGGCAGTATACATTTCCCCAGCGAGGGCTGCTGGGAGCTCATCGCTCAGATCGTAGGATCTCATGGCCGGGCCTCCTCACGGGTGGTGGTTCTGGTCGTGCGTCTCCCCTTTGAGCTCCAGGATACAGTCTGGTTGCCCTCGGACCTCCCTCTGGACTTAAAAGATGTGGAGGTGGAGGATCTGCCCAACGCTGTTCGCCGGGTGTATGGTCCGGTGACAAAGGAGCGAGAGCGAATGTGGTGGGGGCGGGATGGAGTGTGGAGTCGAGAGGGGGAGTGGGTCGAGGCGCCCGTGTTCTTCTGGAGTTATGGAGAGCTGGTGGTGGAGACCGCCCGTCGTTCCTGGTCTGGCGGGCCGCCTAATCCCTCAGGCCCGGTTCAGCGCACGGCCGTCCACGGCCGACCCGCCCGCTGTATTCGAAGCCTGCAGGAGGACGCCGCTGCCCTGATCTGGGAGGAAGGGACCTTCCGTTACCGTATCCTTCAATGGGGCTTGAAGCTCTCCTGCGCCGACCTCCTGCGGATCGCCGAAGGCTCCTCTACCCCTGCATCCGGAGGGAAGCGATGACGCTTTCAGAACAGCTCGTGGAGTGGGTGGACCGCGCCCTCACCCGCCGCCAGTTCCTGGCGAGGCTGAGCATAGCCGTGCTGGGAGCTGCCGTGACCTGGATCGAAGGCAGGGACGCCCAGGCCCTTGCGGCAGGGGAATGCACAGGGGGTTACATCCGGGGGTGTTGCGTCCTCTGTTGTCCTCCTGGCTCAGCGCTTGATGCCTTGCCAAATTGCATCCCTCGTTCGCCCTATCGGACCAGATGGTGCTGGTATTGTGTGGATAGCAGGGGATTCAGTTACAAGTGTTGCGAGGCCCACGAACCAGACGTTCCAGCTGACAAGTGCGATGAGTGTGATAAAGTCTTTGCCTCCTGGTATGTATTCCTGGGCCCTCATCATCCGGAGGATTGAACGATGCGACGGCTTCTCAAAAGTCTGCTTCCCTTGCTCTTCTTCATCCCGGCGAGCAGGGGACTTTCAGGGGAGATTTCCAAGGATCCCTCCCCCTCTTCGCTTTCCCTCTCGCCCGGAGTGCTCTGGGCATGTCCGGTGACTGAGCCCAATCACCGTAATTCCCCCCTGGCGGACGCGCCGGGCCTCTGGGATTATCCCCCAGGTCCGCGACGACACGGCAACGGCTTCTTGTGGGTTCATCCAGTGACAGGCAAGTGGCTTCTCTATCCGGGACATCCAACTCGCCAGCGCATGATCTGGGTGCGGGCTTTCCCGGGTCGCCTGGAAATCACCGGCCGTCGTCTGGATGCCCCCGGACCCCCGCTGGAGGTGAAGGTGGACCCATTGGATCAGGATGTGCGCCTAGGGACGGTATATAGCGAGGTCCATTTCCCCAGCGAGGGATGCTGGGAGATCACAGGCCATCTCTCCGGCCCCTACGGTCAAGCTTCGCTCCGGATCGTGACTCTGGTTCTTCGCCTGCCCTTTCAGCCTTTGGAGGCGCGCTGGCTTCCTTTGGGAATGGGAGACGCAGATGCTGAGGTAGAGGGGAATTGGGAGGCTGTCCGCCTGATTTACAGGCCGCTGCGGGAGGAGCGGGAGCGACTCTGGTGGAGCCCGCGGGGTCCTCAGGCCTCCGATGGCTTGTGGGTGGACGTGCCATTCTTTTCGTGGGGATATGGAGCGGTGATGGTGGAGACTGCCCGCCGTTCCTGGTCTGGCGGGCCGCCCAATCCCACCGGCCCTTCTCAGCGCCTCACCGTCCGGGGACAGCCCGGACAGTGCATTCAGAGCCCCCAGGAGGATACTACCGCCCTGATCTGGGAAGAGGGAGCCTTCCGCTACCGCATCCTTCAATGG
>JAUQQB010000339.1 GCA_030550075.1 Chloroflexota bacterium
GCCTTTCGGCCGCGGGGAGGGGGGATAAAGGGGGGAGGAGCCCCTCAATCCTTCCTGGACAAAGATTAACTGCGTAAGTCCTAAACAGGACTTACGCAGTTAGAGCTCGTGGGAAGTAGAAGGAAATCAACAGCGCAACTTGTATGTGGATCTTTCCTCGGCTTAAAGATTAAAGAATCACGGGAGCTCCCCAGAGCTTCGGGAGGGGGAAATAGAGCCATCAGCGGGAAATCCCACAGAACACTTCGTAATCAATTGGTTCGAAGATCGTCGGATGATCACCGCACACCGGGCAATCGGGCCGTCGCTCCACCTGCACCGCCATCCATTCCGCCTGAAGCCCATCGAAGGCCAGGAGGCGGCCGGCCAGGGATGAGCCCAGGCCCAGTAGCCACTTCAGCGCCTCCAATGCCTGCATCGCGCCGATGATCCCGGGGAGCGCCCCCAAGACCCCGGCCTGTTGACAATCGGGGATCAGATCCGGAGGCGGCGGGGCGGGCAGGAGGCAACGATAGCACGGCCGCCCTCCTGGAGCCACCATGCCAATCTGACCCTCATACTGGAAAATGGCCCCCCAGATCAATGGCTTGCCTTCCCAGACACAGACATCGCTGGCCAGATATTTGGTGGGGAAGTTATCGCTTCCATCCAGCACCAGATCATACTCCGCTACCAATTGGCGCGCATTCACCCCTGTGAATCGCTCCACGTGAGGGATTACGGTGACGTCCGAGTTGAGGGCTTGAAGCCGTTCCCGGGCGACCTCCGCTTTGGGGCGACCCAAATCTTCAGTTCGAAAAAGAACCTGCCGCTGGAGGTTGCTGGGATCCACCACATCGTCGTCGATGATCCCAATGGTGCCTACCCCTGCAGCCGCCAGGTAGAGTGCGATCGGGCAGCCCAGGCCGCCTACACCGATGATCAGAACCCGGCTCTGGAGGAGCCGGCGCTGCCCCCGCCCCCCCACCCCGGGCAGCACGATATGCCGGGCATAACGACGGATCTGAGGTTCGCTGAGTGAGAAAGCCATGCCGGTGCCCTGAAGTCGAAGAATAGATGAGAGCCCCACCTCCTTTCCCCCACGGCCTGAAGGACCGTGGAAATGAGAGAAAGGAGGTTGAGGGCCGAAAGGCCCTCCACCCAGCCCCCTAAAATAATTGCTCTCTCCTCCCCGCGGTCCGAGGGGCCGCGGGGAGGAGAGAGAGGCTTGCCCAGCTGGCCATCCCTCTGACTCCACACCGAAGAGGGAGAGCGCCCCATTCTTTACGCTGAATATTTTAACGTAACGGGCTACCGGGGTGTCTTTCTTTGCTTAACGAGGTGCCCGAGGGGAGGACATGAGAGGCCTGACTTTGGACAAACGAGCAATCCCTCCGAAGCGTCAGGATGAGAGCATCACGCGGTGGAGGAAATCCCCCGGGGGTTCGCCTCGCAGCATCAGGGCACCCAGACGGCAAGTCACCCGACCAACCTGGTCCAGAGTCCAGCTAAAAGCAATAAAGCGGGAATCCCGGTATCGATGAAGCCCCCATTAGGATTCCCGCTTTGTTTTCACTTGAAGAGAACAAACCTGCACTCCGAAGGGTGAGGGCCTGGCCGGGCCTCGGAGAGGCACCCGGTCAGACCCCCAAATCCTGAGGGGAACCTGCACCTCACTCGTGGGGGTGGCCGTGCTCCAGTTCCTCAGTGGTGGCAGGGCGTAAGGCCAGGATCTTCACGCTGAAGTGGAGCTCCTCCCCCGCCAGTGGATGATTGAAGTCAAGGGTCACCGTATCCGGGCTCACCTCGGCGATATAAGCCGGGAAGGCCTCGCCGGTCTCTGTATAGACATAAAGGCCAACGCCCGGAGTCAAGGGGAAATCCTCTGGAAACTCGCTGCGAGGGACCACCTGATAGGCGTCCGCCCGCCGAGGTCCATAGGCATCCTCGGGAGCCAGCCAGACCTCCTTCTCCTCCCCTACCGCCATTCCATAGAGGGCTTCCTCCAGGGCGGGGAGGATCTCCCCGGCACCCTGAATGAAGGTGATGGGCTCGCTCTCTTCAGAAGATTCCACGACTCGACCGTCCTTGAGGCGGAGCGTATAGGCCAAGGTCACCACCATGTTGTCCTGAACGGTCAGACGCTCTTGCAGCATGGGTTCAACCTCCAAGAAAGTTAAAAGGGCGCTCTCCCGGCTTACGGAGAGCGCCCTCTTGCGAAAAGCCCCTGCCGCAAAACCGGCAGCGCCGTTGCCTCTATCATAATCGAACTCAGCCTGAAAAGCAAATTGGAATGATCGTACCAGCTTCTGAGCTTGTCCCACTTTGTTGCAATCTGAGCAAGGCTTGTTAGCGCTCTCGATCCTGTCTCTCCCCGCTATCTCCTCCCCGCGCTGACAGATACCCGGTTTTGAAAATCATTCCCTCCTATGAGGAGCTGTATCACCAGGATAGAGCTTGGTCCCTTCGTGCAGGGCTTTTAAGGAGCGGGAGTCCGGAAAGGCCGAGGTGACGGGAGAAGGGACTTCGCCGCCTTGTCCGCTTTCTCTTTAGATTTTCCAAACTATAGAGGTCATGTATAAGGACTCTATTATCCTGATTTTCTAACCTGTTGCTTGACAAACGAACGCTTGCTTACTAAAATAAGGGCCAAATTGGGGTCAGGGTTTCCCGCTGCCAGGGATCCTCCCCTGGCCGAGGGAGTGTTTTCCCATGAATTCCCCCGATATGATCCTGCGAGTTGCGGGCATTTTTTTAACTTTTGGCGGAGTAGTGGCCCTAAATGGGGTCTCTCTCAGCGTGCGCCGCGGGGAGATCTTCTCCATCATCGGTCCGAACGGCGCAGGGAAAACCAGCCTCCTCAACTGTATTAATGGCCTCTACCGTCCTCAACGCGGCCGGATTTTCCTCGAGGGCCAGGACATCACTCGACTCCCCGCCCACCAACGGGCTCGCCTGGGGCTCGCCCGCACCTTCCAGAAAACCGAGCTGTTCAAGAACATGAACGTGCTGGATAACGTTCGCCTGGGCCGCCATATTCATATGAAAACGAACCTCCTGGGCGGCCTCATCTACTGGGGATGGGCGGAGCAAGAAGAGCTGGCGCATCGAGCGTTCATTGAAGAAGAGATCTTGGATCTATTGGAGATCGGTCACTTGCGCCATCGGATCGTCGGGATGCTCCCCTACGGTCTTCAAAAGCGGGTGGACCTCGCCCGTGCCCTCGCCCTCGAACCTCGCCTCCTGCTCCTCGATGAACCGATGGCCGGACTGAACCTTGAAGAAGTGGAAGATATGGCCCGCTTTATCCTGGAAATCAACGAGAATCCGCGCTGGGGCGTGACCTGTGTGCTGGTGGAGCACGACATGGGCGTGGTGATGGATCTCTCTCATCGCGTCGCTGTCCTGAACTTCGGCAGCAAGATCGCCGAAGGGCCCCCGGAGGAGATCCAGCGGGACCCCACAGTGATCCAGGCCTACCTCGGGGAGGAGGAAGCGGCCTATGCGACGCGCCGATAAGCGGTGCCGAGCTCTGAAGATCGAGATCACGAAAGACCTCACCATTCCCAAGCAGCTGGTCCGCACAGCCCGGGAATACGGCGACCGCAAGGTCGCCATGCGGGAGAAGGAGTTCGGGATCTGGCGTTCCTACACATGGGCGGATTACCTGGAGCGGGTGAAAGCGCTTGCCATGGGCTTCCACCACCTGGGCCTGCGCCAGGGCGACAAAGTGGCCCTGATCGGTGACAACCGACCCGAGGGCCTGTGGGCGGAAATGGCTACGCTCTGCGTGGGCGGTGTGGCCGTCTGGCTTTATCAGGACAGCTTGCCGGACGAGATCGCTTATATCCTGGATCATAGCGACGCCCGTTTTGTGATCTGCGAAACGCAGGAGGAAGTCGATAAAATCCTGGCGGTCCGAGATCGCTGCCCGAAGATCGAATGGATCCTTTGGGATGACCCCAAGGGGATGCGGAGTTATCAGGACCCCATGTTGATGCCCCTAACAGAGGTCATGCGCCTGGGCCGGGAGGTTGGGCAGAAGCATCCAAACCTG
>JAUQQB010000340.1 GCA_030550075.1 Chloroflexota bacterium
TGGCTGAATCCGGAGCAGACGCCTTACTTCTACTGGTTGATCCCAGAATCCCCTCTGTTCGGTGTGCTGGGCCTGGCCGCGGAGCCCGGGCAACCGATCCGAACCTTGTTAGACCAATTCCTGGACCGCCTGGGGCTGGAGCCGCTGGCGTATCAGGGCGCGCGGGTGGCGACTTACCGACCAGGCCTCCCCTTCCGGGTGGTCCGGGATGGCTGGACGATCCTTCCGATTGGGGACGCAGGGGGACAGGTCAAGGTGACCACCGTCGGGGGGACGGTCACGGGCCTTTGGGGGGCTGTAGCGGCTGTGGAGGCGCTGGTGGGTTCGCGCGATGGCCTGGCCCGTTCCCTTCAGATGGAGCTGTTGGTCCACTATTTGATCCGGCGGATCCTTCACCGGTTCACGTTGGGGGATTATGAGCGGTTACTGTTTGGGTTAAGCGATGGGGCAGTGCGCACGCTGTCTCGGGCGTCGCGGGATGCGATGACGCGGGGGGCGCTCCGGCTCCTCCTGGCCCAGCCCGACCTTCTAAGGCAGGCCATCCGGGCCCTGCTCCGCTAAGGGGTCCCGTGGGCCCCGAGGGGCGCGCGGGAGGTTGATCGCAGCTGTCGTTTTTGGATTCCCAGGTGGTCTGGCCATTCCTGTGGCAACGGGTCCTCCGTTGTAGCCGCTGCTCCGGAGGGCCTTCTATACCAGAAAGGCGACGGAGGGGGCACATGGGAAGCCTTGTCCAGAAGGCGGAGCGTTGGGCATTCATCCCGATTCCCTGGGATTGGGGAAGTTCGCGCATATGTGGAACACTGGCTTTTTGTGCCTTTTATGCACGATGGTTTCCACTTAGCGGGCAAGATGCTCAGTAAACCAGTTAGGGGTCTTCCCTTAAGGGTTTTAGCAGTCTCCTAATCTTCCTGAAGGAGAGCGGAAATGGAGATGGAAGAAGAAATTGACCTCCGAGCCTATGTCCTGGTCCTTTTTAAGTACTGGAAATGGATTGTAGGGACCCCTGTAGCGGCGTCTGTTGTTGCGCTAGTGGTGAGTTTCCTCCTGCCTCCTTCTTACGAGGCCGTTGTGCAAGTTGTCGCCACGAAGCAGAAAGTAGAGGTCCAGTTCGGCACGCAGATCCGGACCCTAACGGAGGAGGAGCTGGCTGCCATGGGGGCCCAAGCATTGATCAACCGCGAGGCCCGCTTGGCGACCTTCCGCGAGCTGGTGGTCAATCCCCTCATCGCCCAGAGGGTGCTCCCTCAGTTTGAAGACCGCTTGCGAGCGCTGGATGAGAGCTTGCTGGACCCGGCGCGTTTCCTCGAGCACGTGCAGGTGGACAAGAACACTAAGAATGATCTGATTGTGATCAGGGTGTCCCTGAGGGACCCGAACTTGGCGGCCGACATCGCCAACGCGTGGGCAAAGACGTATGAGGAGCACGTGAACAGTCTGTATAGCAGTGCCCGTCCAGAGGATATGCAGCTCGTTGCCTCGCAGGCAGAGGAGGCCCAGAGGGCATATCAGGCCGCACAGCGCGAGCTGGAGGAGTACTTGGCCAACAACCCTATGCCACGGCTGAGCCGGCAGATTGAGCTCATCCAGACGGAGATCTCCAGCTATCAGCAGGCCCTGAAAGAGGCTGAAGGGCTGGTTGGAAGCCAGGAACTGGCCACGCGTCGAGAGCTCCTTCAGATCTATTACGCCGACCTGGTGACAGTCGAGCGGGTCCTCCATGATGCAAGGGCTTTGCGAAATCAATTGGCGAAGGGGGCAAGCTCTCCGGCTACGGCCTTTGGGGAAGCGATGGCGATGGTCTTTACCCAAATCCGGGCGTTCAGCGGCGGGGGAAATGCGCCGTTCTCGCTGCAGCTGCAAACGCCCATGGCAGCCACGCCGGTGAATGCCTCCGAGGTGGATACACTGATTGAGGTGCTTGAGAGCCGGAAAGCCGAAACAGAGGCCAAGATTCAGGCGCTCACCGCCTCCCTATTGGATCCGCCCGTCCATCAGCTGGCCGAGGATGCGGGGAGCAAGCTGCAAGAGCGCATTGAGGAACTGACGGCGAAGTTGCAATCCCTCCAGGCCCAGCTGGAGGCGGAGCGGGCTCATCAAAAGGACCTTGAGAGGAGGCGGGACTTGGCCTGGGAGACCTACGCTCAGCTGGCCAAAAAGGTGGTTGAGGTGAAGGTGGCGGCGGAGAGCCGCGGAACAGAAGTGCGGGTGGCGAGCGTGGCCGTCCCCCCGGCGCGCCCGGTGTGGCCCCGCAAATTGCTTAATACCGCTGTGGCCGGTGTGCTGGGGCTGATGCTGGCGGTCTTCGGTGCATTTGTGACAGAGTGGTGGCGGAACGGAGACGTGGGGCCGAGGAGGGGGGCGGAGGGGCAGGGAGCAAATCCTGGAGATTGACCGCGCCGAAGAAGTGGGCCCTTTTGGAGAGGTGCGGCTGGTCAAAGCGAAGGGGAAAGTCCGCTTCATCCAGCGTCTGGAGAGCTGGGAATTGCCGCGCGGGGAGGGAGAGAGAGGGAGCTGAAACCACAGATTTCACGGATTACGCGGATTTGTTTTATCCGTGAAATCCGTGTAATCTGTGGTTAAAAGGAGATGCTCCGATGAGGGAGCTGTTACACGGAGATTTGACCCGGGCTGTCATCGGCGCAGCAATGAAGGCACCACCTTCCTGGAAGCCGTCTATGAGGCGGCCCTGGCGCACGAACCGGACTTGCGCGGCATCCCGTATGAACGCCAGAAGCGGTTGACGGTCACCTACAAGGGCCAGGTGGTGGGCGAATATGTGGCGGATTTCGTCGTGGACGGGAAAGTCATCGCCGAACTGAAAGCCACCAAAGGCCTGACGGAGGTGGATGAGGCCCAGCTGATCAACTACCTGAGAGCCACCGGCCTGCGGGTAGGATTGCTTCTGAATTTTGGCACCCCATCGCTGGAATATCGGCGTCGGGTAGTGTGAGGAGAAACCACAGATTTCACGGATTGCACAGATTTACTTTATCCGTGAAATCCGTGCAATCTGTGGTTTAAAAAAACAACGAAATTGGCGTTATCCGTGGTTAGAAAACTCTCCATCGCCGCGTTAGCGGTGGTGCTGCTGGCCCTGCATAGCCGAACCCTGGCGGCCGCCGCGCTCCACAACGGCGTCGCACTCCTTCTCCGTTCCCACTGGCAAGAGGCCACCGGTGCGGAGGGATTCCCGGTCTGCGGGGCCGACGTAAATCCCTCGCCCGCTGGGGCCTGGATAGAACGGGCGCTGCGCCTGAACCCACAGGACGAGCGGGCCTGGCTCCTGCGGGGCCGCGCCGCCTGGCTGGCCGGCCGCTGCGACGAAGCCCTCCAGGATTGGGAGCGCGTCCTCTCCATGAGCCCGCAGGACCGCGCCGCCTGGACCCTCTACCTGGCTGCCGGGGGGAAGAGCCTGCGACCTGATCCCGTCACTGCCGAAGGGGTGTCGGCCTACTTCCTCTTCCTGGGAGACGGCAGCCAGAAGGCCGAAGCGTGGGAGGACGCCCGGCGGTGGTACACCCTGGCCTTCTCCCTCCATCCCACCGCTGCGGGGGCCCGCAAACTGGAGGCCCTCTACCTGCGGCTGGAGCAGAAAGAGCGAGCAGTGGCGGTATGGGAGGAACTGGTAGCCCACCTTCCCGCCGCCGACCCCGACCACTGGTGGGCGCTGGGCCGGGCGGCGGAACTTTCGGAACAATGGGAACGGGCGGCCCTCTTCTACGGTGAAGGAGCCCGCCGCAGCCCCGCTCCCTACGACTTCCGGATGCGGGAGGGGGCAGCCTGGGAACGGCTCAAGGACTGGGCCCGGGCCGAGGCCGCCTACCGCCGGGCTGTGGAGGCCCGCCCCGACCTCCTCTGGCCCTGCCTGAGCGTGGGCGAGATGCGACGGCTCCAGGACGACGTGGACGGGGCGCTGGAGTGGTATCAGAAAGCCGAAAGGATAGCCCCCGACCGGTATGAGCCGAAATACTATATCGGGCTGGCGCGCTTCCTGCGGGAGGAGTACCCGCTGGCGGAGG
>JAUQQB010000341.1 GCA_030550075.1 Chloroflexota bacterium
CGTCGTCGGGAAATCCGCCCGCGTGAGCGGCCGCTCCCACTCCCGGCCCCCGGGCCCGTCCACCCACACCTTCATCCGGTAGTCTCCGTCCGGCGCCTCCAGCGCCTCCCAGCAGAGTTCCAGATGCAGCGGGTCGCCGGGGCGACTTTCCCGCTCCCGCACCGTTCCCCGCAACAGCCGAATCGGCCCCCAGGACGGCATCGGCCCGGTCTCCGGAATTCCCAGCGCGGCCGGGGAGGGCGGGGCGGAGGGGCGGGTCAGTTGGACCTGGCCCAGGGCGATTTCAGGGCCCAGCGCCTGCCCGTCCTGGTAGGCAGTATACGGCATCAGTGTCTCGCCATCAAACACTACCATCGTGACCGTATATACCCCAGGCGGCGTCCCCAGAAAAGGGTGGATGTTCAGCGCAGTGATGGCATACTGGTCCGGCGGCCATCCCGGAGACCCTGGCGCCGAACGGTACGACGCCGGCGGAATGGCAGGGGAGTTCCATATCTGTCCCGCTTCGTCTTTCAGGTCCGGCTGTACCCGGTAATCGGGCCCGCCAGGGACAGCGTCCCACCAGTAGAAGCGGACGGGCACCGGCTGGTCAGTGGGAACTGCAGCGGGGAGAGGTTCTATCCCCATCAGGTGGAACTGGTTGTCGTAGACGATATGCGCAGGGATGGAAACTCCCCGAATCCCCTCCTCCGTCAGGCGGCGCTCGTAGACAGGCGGCAGCTGGAAGCGCTCCACCAGCAGGACGGTGGCTGTGGCAAGCAATGGGAGCAGCCACAACCCCCACCCCCCAGCCCCCTCCCCTGTAGACGGGGGAGGGGGAGCGGGGGTGGGGGTAAAAACGACCACCAGCACCAGCGCCAGCAGTGAGAGAGCGGAGAGTACATCCGCCGCCAGCCGCAGCGGGGTCTCCCCGAAGCGGATGGCGATATGGTGGCGGCCCGCCGGGACCGGAAAAGTGAACCGCCCCCATTCGGTCTCCGGCGCAACCTTCACCTCGTGACCGTCCACCCAGGCCCGCCAGCCGGGGTAATAGAAACGGTTGACGGCCACCTGGAAGGGCTCAGGGCTTTCCACCCACGCCTCGGCGGAGAAGAGTCCGGTCTGTTCCTCTTGAAGCGTCGCGCCTTGTGGAAGCGCGGTGGGCTCAAAGACGTTCCCTGCCGAGAAAGGCGGACGTCCCTGGACCAGACGGGGCAGGAACTCACCCCCGGACGTTCCCACCCCTCCACCAACGTGCTCATACGTCCTGAGGCTGCCAATGGAGACCTCGTCCCACCCCGGACAGTAACGGACGTTGTAGAGCCAGCCCAGGTCAGCCAGGATCAGCGCCAGGATGATCAGGACAACGGCGAGGCCGCGCCAGCGGGAATGACCCACCAGTTCCACCGTTGCACCGATGAGGACCGCCAGGGAGAGAGAAGCCGGTCCCAGGAACCGCCACGGGAACTGAAAGTTGTGGAGAAAGGAGATGGACTCCCAGGCCGGCCCGGAGATGGGCAGGGCCATCAGGGTGGATAGCAGGAACACCAAGCCAAAGAAGGCGACCTGTCGGCGGCGATGGTCGGAGAACCGGAAGAGCCCCACCAGCAGGCCGGGCAACCCCAGGAGGGTAGCGACCAGCCCCAGCGACCGAGGCGGGTAGGGATTGACCAGGTCGGGACGAACCGGCTCCCAGGCGAAGACGGTGTAGCTCAGGGAAAAGAAATGGGACCTGTACCCGCCGGGAAAGCCATAAGGGACCCGTTCCAGTTGGACCAGGGGCCGCTCTGCCCAGGCAGGAATCCAGAAGAACAGGGAGAGTCCCAGCCCCAGCCCGACGACGGCCGCCGCGGTCAGAAGTTTCCGACGCAGCGAGAGGGGCGACCGGGAGAAGGCCTCCATCAGCGCGTAGAGGGAGACGAGGGGGGTTCCCACCACAGCGGCGACGCTGTGGGTAATAAGCAGCGCGCCGAAAAGGATAGTTCCCGCCGCGACCCATCCCTTCCGGCCTGTTCGGACGGCCCGGCCAACGGACCACCAGGCCCAGGGGAGCAGTGCCCACCCCATCGCTTCTGGCAGCGCCCCCCGGTAGAGAGGGTTATAGGCCACATACGGCGCGTACATCGCTGCGACTCCGGCAACGAGGGCAGATTCCTCTCTCAAAAGGTCCCGGGCCAGAAAGTAGACCCCCAGGCCAGCCAGCAGGAAGGTCAGAGCCTGAGCGATTCGGACCCCCGGCGTGATGCCAAAGCCCAGCCGGGCAATCACCAGCGCAATGTAATAAGAAAGGGGCGGGTAGAAATTGAAGACAGGATACCCGAACCCCCATCCCATATCTGGTGCCAGGCGAGTGTAAAAAATCCCCTGGGACCAGAGGTGGTCTATCTGGACCACCCGCAGGAGGTGCAGAAGCATATCGTCGCCGCAGACCATCGTCGAGCCGATGGCCGCTCGCGCTGGCACCCACCAGAGAACCAGGATTGTCAGTGCGGGGATCAAATGCTTGAAGAAACGGCTCATTTTCTCATTCCAACCGTTTTTTGAGCGGCAAAGTACCAGAAACTTTAGAAGTGTAGCGTAAGGTTAATCCTGCGCCACCAACACTCCCAGCAGCACTGCGTCGTTTCCATCAGACGTGGTCAGCCGGGGGCCGCCGTACCGATACATTCCCACCATCAGCTGATATTCACCAGGGGGCAACTCCGACGGCAATATCAGCACCCGCTCATCCACGATGACCTCGCCGGGCAACCACCCGGTCGTGGGCCGGCTCCACCCCGCCGGCTCCCCGTCCGACTGCGCCACCAGTACCCCCCCCGGCCCCAGCAGGTGCAGAAAAACCCGGTAACTGCTCTCCATCTCCCGCTCCCCCCGCCAGACCAGGGTCACCGTCAGCGGGGAACCGGCCTGCAGAGTGTCCTCCTCCGGTTCCCAACTCGCCCCCACCAGCGTCACCTCCCCGCCCAGCAGAGCATCCACCTGCACCCGCAGCGGCGGGACCGCCCAGAAACGAGCCGGGGCCTCAATCCGCATTCCCCCCAAAAGGGCCAGTTCCCCAAGCATCCGGCATTCATCCCCCTCCCGGCGGCAGAGTTGCAGCCACAGCCCGTGTTCGCCACTCTCCAGGCCGGGCGGAAGCCGCAGTGTGTGGAGACCCAGCCAGCGGTCCCCTTCCTGCCACTGAAGAGTGGGAAAATCAGCCCGGGTTAGTGGTCGCTCCCACTCCCGGCCCCCGGGACCGTCCACCCACACCTTCATCCGGTAGTCCTCGCCCGGGGTCTCCAATGCCTCCCAGTAGAGTTCCAGATGCAGCGGGTCGCCAGGGCGGCCCCCCTGCTCCCGCACGCTCCCCCGCAGCAGGCGGATGGGCCCCCAGGAGGGCGTCGGCCCCATCTCCGGAACCCCCAACGCGGCCAGCGAGAGAGGGGCCGATGGACGGGTCAATAGAACCTGTCCCAGGACGATTTCGGGGCCCAGGGCCCGCCCGTCCTGGTAGGCCGTGTATGGTAGCAGCGTCTCGCTGTCAAATACGGTCAGCATGACTGTGTACACCCCTGGGGGTGTCCCCAGCAGCGGGTAAATGTGGTAGCCAGTGGTCGCGTACCCCCCAACAGGCCAGGTGCGTGACGAAGGGGGTGGATAGTAAGCTGGCATTGGGACTGGAAAGGCATTCCAGGTCTCACCGACATCCCCGATAAGGTCAGGCTGAATCCGATAGTCAGGCCCGCCGGGAACGGTATCCCGCCAGTAGAGTTGGAGGGGCACAGGTTGATCAGCAGGAATGATAGGAGAAATGGAATCCCACCCCAGCAGGTGGAACTGGTTGTCGTAGACAATATGCACAGGGATGGAGACTCCCCGAATCCCTTCCTCCGTCATGCGGCGCTCGTAGACAGGCGGCAATTGGAAGCGCTCCACCAGCAGGACGGTGGCTGTGGCAAGCAAAGGGAGCAGCCATAACCCCCACCCCCCAGCCCTCTCCCCCGTAGACGGGGGTGTTGACCCCCACCCCCCAGCCCCCTCCCCCGTAGACGGGGGA
>JAUQQB010000342.1 GCA_030550075.1 Chloroflexota bacterium
CCCCCCCCCCCCCCCCCCCCGGGGAGGGGGGATCACGGGAGGAGGGGCCTCTCAACTCCTCCTGGACAGAGATCAACTGCGTAAGTCCTAACAAGCCTGAAGATACTCCGTCCGGGGCCGCCGTTTTGGCGCGTCCAGAGCGAGGCCACAGCGCATCCGAAGATGTGCCCCCCCGAATGTGTGGATGTGGGACCGCATCTTGCCCCATCTACCGCGTTCGGGAAAGCAACACACGGGCCAGATCTTGCAATGCCTCCCCATATGGATTTCGTAGCTCGACGCGTTCCAGGGCGGCCATGGCCTGCTGAGTGAACAAGGCGGCCATGGTCTCCGCCTCGGCGCGAGCGCCGCTGTGCTCCAGATCTCGGAGCAGGATCTCCAGAGGCGTTTGGGGATCGCGGTAGCGTTCTACGAACTCCGGGATCCGCTCCATCGCCAGGATCACGGGAAGGGTCTTCTTTCGCGTCCGCAGATCATCGGCGGCGGACTTGCCCGTCACCGCGGGATCCCCCCAGATCCCCAGGAGATCATCCTGGATCTGGAACGCCATGCCCAGCGCCTCTCCGAAGGCTTCCAGGTCTCCGGGGGGGTGATCGGCCAGGCGGGCGCCGATCCCCGTAGCGGCTCCCAACAGCGCCGCCGTTTTCCCCTGAATCATCGCCATGTATTCCGCTACGGTCACCCGCTCGGCCGACTCGAAGGCGAGATCGAAGTGCTGCCCCCGGGTCAGCATCAGGCACGCGGCGTCGAAGCGTTCGGCGATCTCCAGGATCCGCTTCGCAGGCACTCCCCGTTCCCGGAGCCGCCAGAGGGCCCGATGGGCGATGGTGAAAAGGGCGTCGCCGGCATTGATCGCTTGGGCGATCCCCCACAACGCCCACACGGTGGGGCGGCCCCGACGGGTCTCACTGCGATCCTGAATGTCGTCGTGGATCAGGGAGAAATTATGAAGGAGCTCGATCGCGGCTGCCGCCGGCAGTGCCTGAGCGGGATCGCCTCCGCAGGCCGCGCAGGCCAGCAAGCAGAGCATCGGACGGATACGCTTTCCGGCATCCTGCCGCGCCGGCTGGAGCTGCGCGTCCACCCATCCGAGGTGATAGGCGAGCATCCCGTAGAAGAGCCGCTCGGAGGGATGAGCAGGCTCCCCCACGGCCGCCCGCATCTCCGCCTCCAGAAGCGGCATCCATTCATTGAAAAACGTTTCCCAGGAGGTCATGCGATTGCCTCAAGCTCTCAAGTTTCCACCAGCGGGATCGAGCGAAGGGCCTCCAGATTCCGGGCCCCTACACAAAACATGGCGATTCGCAGCTGGCGGGTGATGATCTCGATCGTCTCCACCACGGCCTCTGCAGAGACCACGGCCGCCCGCAGGAACGGCCCGGCCATCCCGACCAGCGAAGCCCCCAGGACCAGCGCCTTAGCGACTTCCACACCATCCCGAATCCCCCCGCTGGCAATGATCGGGAGATGGGGCGCGCCCCGTCGAGCCATCCGGATGGCCTCCACAGTGGGGATCCCCCATTCTCGGAACGCCGCCGCCACCTGCCGATGCATCTCATCGGGCGCCCGATGCATCTCCACCTGGCTCCACGAGGTCCCTCCAGCCCCCGCCACATCAATGGCGGCGACCCCGGCCTCAGCGAGGATCCGGGCGATCTCCTCCGAGATCCCCCAGCCCACCTCTTTCACAACCACCGGAACCGGAAGGGCTTTACAAACGGCTTCGATTTTCCGCAGCAACCCCGCGAAGTTGATATCCCCTTCCGGCTGGAGGGCTTCCTGGAGGGGGTTCAGATGGAGGATCAGAGCGTCCGCTTCCACCAGCTCCACTGCCCGCCGGCAGTGATCCACCGTGTAACCGTAATTCAGCTGCACGGCCCCCAAATTGGCGAAGAGGAGGATATCCGGCGCGTAGCGGCGGACCTGGAAGGTGGGCAGGAGCTCGGGATGTTCCAGGACGGCGCGCATGGAGCCCAGCCCCATAGCGATGCCGCGGATCTGGGCGGCCTCGGCCAGATTCCGGTTGATGCGGGCGGCCTCCTCCGTGCCACCCGTCATGGAGGAGATCAGCAACGGGGCTTTCAGGGGTTTCCCGAAAAACGTGGTGGAAAGATCCACCTCCTGAAGATCCAGCTCGGGCAGGGCCCGGTGGATGAAGCGCAGCCGTTCGAAGCCCGTGGTGAGCTGTCCGAAGCTGACGTCCTCTTCTAAGTTGATTCGGATATGGTCCGCTTTCCGTTGCGAGATCCCCGGCACTGGCTCAAACCTCGTGTCGTAACATCATCCTCTACTCGGTGTTTTATAATGTGAAGTTACCTTACTGCCAAGCGCCCCGGGGAATGAGATGGGGCCGGTGGCAAAGCTACCGGCCTCATCTCTTCAAACCCCTTTCTCAAGGAGGAAGGGTCCGGGGACCTGATCGCCTTGGAAGAGAGAGCGGTGCAAGCGATAAAGGTCGCATCGCCAATCGCAACCGAGCAAGGCGGAGCCATCTTACTTCGGCGCGGAGAGACGTGTCAAAATCCTAAGAGCTTCACTTTCCATGGTAGTGTTCCCATCAAGGGTGATAGAGGGAAGAGGGAAGGGATTTGCCCCACACGCGCATGGATTGGGCCCCCTTGTGCTTCGCTGAGCGAAGCAGGGCATTCTGTCAGGGCAAGGGTCCATCCTTCAAACACCCTCAAGCTTCCTTGACGTTCCCCGGAGGTCAGGTAGAATGCTAACTAAACTCTGGCTGGGAGGTTTCCATGAGCACGGTCTTTGAGCAGGTACGGGATGTCATCGTGGAAGTGCTGGGTGTGCCGCCGGAGAAAGTGACGCCGGAAGCCCGTTTCCGGGAGGATTTGGAAGCCGATTCCCTGGATCTGGTGGAGCTGATCATGGCCTTGGAGGAGCGGTTCGGAGGCGAGATCTCCGATGAGGATGCTCAGAAGATCACCACGGTGGGCGAGGCGGTTACCTATATCGAGAAACACATGGTGAAGTGACGGCTTCTGCCATCCGGATCCCGGGCGAGGGCGGGGATCGGGCTTCCGAGCCTTTGGGAGTTTTCCCGGAATAATTCGCTGAACAGAAAGCTGCGCGGGGGATGTGCGCAGCTTTCTGTTTTTTATGCGACTTGCTCGGTAACGCTTTGGGGAATCCTCCCTGGGGACCTGGTGCTTCCTGTATCTCCCTCTCCACGCCCTGAAGCAGTGTGGAGAGGGGGATCGATGGGCAAGCGGCCTCGTTGCATAACCCACCTTGCAGCCTGAAGGGTCACCCCTAAATCCCTGTTGAATGCCCCTATTATCGTAACTTCTGAAAGTATCCCAGCGCCTTAACCAACCGGATTTGCGCCAGGCCCGGAAGTGCGCTAAAGGTGAGAATGGCAGCCTGAATCCGGAGGCCTCCATGACCACAAGCGGGACAGCCCCGGTGATCCGTGCGCCCCGGGGGAAAACCTTAACCTGTAAGAACTGGCAGATCGAGGCCGCCTATCGCATGATCCAGAACAATCTGGATCCCGACGTGGCGGCCGATCCGGCGAATCTCATCGTTTACGGTGGCCGCGGCAAGGCGGCCCGCAACTGGGAATCCTTCTACGCGATCCTGGAATCTCTCCGCAACCTCGAACCGGATGAAACGCTCCTGGTGCAGTCCGGCAAGCCCGTCGCCATCTTCCGCACCCACGAGCTCGCCCCTCGCGTCCTGATCGCCAATAGCAATCTGGTCCCCCACTGGGCGACCTGGGAGGTCTTCGATGAGCTGGAGCGCAAGGGCCTGATCATGTTCGGCCAGATGACCGCCGGGGCCTGGATCTATATCGGCACCCAGGGGATCCTTCAGGGGACCTACGAAACGCTGGCGGCCTGTGCCCGGACCCACTTCGGGGGTAGCCTCAAGGGGAAGTGGGTCCTGACCGCCGGGCTGGGGGAGATGGGTGGCGCCCAGCCCCTGGCGATCACCATGAACGAGGGAGTGGGCCTCATTGTGGAGGTGGATCCGCGCCGGGCCCGGCGCCGCCTGGA
>JAUQQB010000343.1 GCA_030550075.1 Chloroflexota bacterium
CCCAGGAGGCCGGGGAGGAAAAGCTACCCGTGGAGCAACGACTGAAGCGTCGGGTGGGTCAGAAGATTTACGCCCGGATCATCGAGGCGGATCCGGAGGCCAACCGGCTGATCCTCTCCGAACGAGCAGCGCAGCAGGAGCTCCGGCGTCGTCAAAAGGAAGAACTGCTCGCCCATCTTGAGCCAGGGATGCGCGTGAAGGGGCGTGTGATCAGCCTGGCAGACTTTGGGGCATTTGTCGATCTGGGCGGCGCCGATGGCCTGATCCATATCAGCGAGCTCTCCTGGCATCGGGTGAACCACCCCCGCGAGGTCTTATCCGTTGGTCAGGAAATTGAAGTCGAAGTCATCAGCGTGGATCGGGAGCGGAAGCGGATTGCCCTAAGCCGCAAACGGGTGGAGCCGGATCCATGGGAACAGGCGGCGGATCAGTTGCGGGAAGGGCAACTCGTTGAGGCCGTGATCACTCGGCTGACCAACTTCGGGGCCTTCGCGGCGTTGAAAGAATTCCCGGGAGTAGAGGGCCTGATTCATGTCTCTGAGCTGGCTGAACACCGGGTCCATCATCCCAAAGAGGTTGTTCGGGAAGGGGAAGAGCTGGTATTGCGCCTGATTCGGATCGATCGAGAGAACCGGCGGTTGGCCCTCAGCCTGCGTCGGGTCACTTCCCCTGAATACGCGATGCTGGATTGGGAGCTGGCCCAGGCTCGCCTTCGGGGTGGCGAGGAGACGGGTCCGGAGGAACCCTCCTGAGCATTCTCTCAACCGGACTTTGTGTGAACTCGCGAATCTCCTGGGGTTAGGGGTAGGCTGGGCTTGCCCAGCACAAGCAGAGCGCCCGGACAGGTGGTCGCAAGACCTACTTGTCCAGAGTCCTGATTCCAACCTTCGTCACTGAATTCAAGAGGGCGGGGTGCCTCAGGCGCCCCGCTTTCTGTATCTCAAAAGACTTAGATAGCTCATCAGCAATGCAACGCCTAAACTAACTGAAAAGGGGGCGGCGTGTTATACTAAGATCAGAACCGGCTGCGCGTTCGCCCCCAGAAACCTTGCAGTCGGTTTGAAGGAGGACGCTGTGTCCAGCAAGCTGGATCGGTTTACCCAGCGGGCCAGGCGGGTGCTGGCATCGGCTCAGGAGGAAGCCGAACGCCTGAACCATACCTACATTGGCACCGAACACCTGCTCCTGGGCCTGGTCAAGGAAGAGAACGGCATCGCCGGCCAGGTGCTCCGACGCCTGGGGGTGACTCCCCAGAAGGTGGAGGAGATGGTTCTCCGCATGTCGGGGCCCGGCCGTCGCACCCCCCATAGCAAGCCCGATTTGACCCCTCGAATCCGTCGGGTGATTGAGCTGGCCGTCGATGAGGCCCGACGGATGGGGCATCATTACATCGGCACGGAACACCTCCTCCTCGGGCTGGTCCGCCTGGGTGATGGGATGGCGGTGGATATCCTGAAGAGCCTCGGGTTGTCCCTGGAGCAAATCCGCCGGGAGACGAATCGGGCGATCCAGGAGACCACAGCAGCTGCCCGGCCCCGGCGGGAACGCCCAAAGACACCTCTGCTCGATCAGCTGGCCATCGATCTGACGGGGCTGGCTGAGGAAGGAAAGCTGGATCCGGTCATCGGACGGGAGCAGGAGATTGAACGGGTGATCCAGATCCTTTCCCGTCGGACCAAGAACAACCCGGCGCTAATCGGGGAGCCCGGGGTGGGCAAGACCGCCATCGTGGAGGGGCTGGCTCAGCGTATCGTGGCTGGTGAGGTCCCTGAGCCACTCCTCAGCAAGCGGGTCCTGCAGCTGGACGTAGCCTCCCTGGTGGCGGGGACGATGTATCGGGGCCAGTTTGAGGAGCGATTGAAGCGGGTGCTGGAGGAATTGAAGAGCGCCGACTGCATTCTGTTCATTGATGAGATGCACATGCTGGTTGGCGCAGGGGCGGCCGGCAGCGCGGTGGATGCCGCCAACATCCTGAAGCCCGCCCTCGCTCGAGGGGAGATCCAGTGCATCGGGGCCACCACCTTCGATGAGTATCGCAAGTATATCGAGAGCGACGCGGCGCTGGAGCGCCGGTTCCAACCGGTAGTGGTGGAGGAGCCCACCATCGAAGAAACGATTGAGATCCTGCGGGGCATCCGCCATCGTTACGAGGAGCATCACAAGCTGACCATCACGGATGAAGCCATCGAGGCGGCCGCACGGCTCTCAGCCCGTTACATCCCCGAGCGCTATCTTCCCGATAAAGCCATCGATCTGGTCGATGAAGCGGCGGCCCGGGTGCGGATGTATAAGGCCTCCCGGTGGCCGAGCCTCCAGAAGGTCTACACGGAGCTACGAACCGTGCAGCGCGAGCGGGAGGAGGCCCTGGCGGAGCGTCGTTATGAGGACGTGGCCGATCTCAAAGTCCGGGAGGAAGAGCTTCAAGCGCAGCTCCAGCAGCTACGTATGCATAGTGAGATCGATGAAGGACCGAAGGTCACTGCCGAGGACATCGCGGAGGTTGTCTCCATGTGGACGGGCATCCCGGTGAGCCGCATCGCCGGGGATGAATCCCAGCGCCTGCTCCAGATGGAAGAGGAGCTCAAGAAGCGCATTGTAGGACAGGACGAAGCGATCAGCGTGATCTCCCGGGCGGTACGGCGGGCTCGCGCCGGCCTGAAGGATCCCCGCCGGCCCATTGGTTCTTTCATCTTTCTTGGGCCAACCGGGGTGGGCAAGACCGAGCTCACGAAAGCCCTGGCGGAGTTCCTCTTCGGATCTGAGGACGCCCTGCTGCAGCTGGATATGTCTGAATTCATGGAACGGCATAACGTCTCACGCCTAGTCGGGGCGCCCCCGGGTTACGTCGGCTATGAGGACGCAGGGCAGCTCACCGAATATGTCCGCCGTCGGCCTTACTGCATTATCGTCTTCGACGAGATCGAGAAAGCTCATCCCGATGTGTTCAACATGCTCCTCCAGATCATGGAGGAAGGCCGGCTGACGGACGCCCGGGGCCGCAAGGTGGACTTCCGCAACACGATCGTCATCATGACCTCGAACATCGGTGCGGAGACCATCCGGAAGGCCCACCTGGGATTCCCGACCCAGAAGCAGGAGGAGGTGGATCTGGAGCGGCGCTATCGGGAGATGCGGGAGAAGCTCCTGAACGAGCTGCGCAAAGTCTTCCGGCCCGAATTCCTGAACCGGGTGGACCAAGTGGTGGTCTTTCGGCCGCTGAGCCGGGAAGATATCCTGAAGATCGTGGATCTGGAGCTGGGTAAGGTGGCAGTCCGCCTGAAGGAGCACCGCCTGAGCATCGAGGCGACCCCGGCTGCCAAGTCCTTCCTGGCCGATAAGGGCTATGATCCTGAATATGGAGCACGGCCGTTGCGTCGGGTGATCCAGAACTTAGTGGAAGATGCCCTTTCCGAGAGGATGCTGGCTGGGAAGTTCGGGTCGGGGGATACAGTGGTCGTTGACCTGGAGGGGGATCAGCTGGTCTTCCGCCCGAAGGGAATCGAGGAGCTCACCCCGCCCCCCACACTGATCATGGAAGGATAAGGGGTCCCTGTTCGGAGCCATCAACCGGGGCGGCGTGTTTGAACACGCCGCCCCGGTTGTTTTCACACTAGACTTGTTGCATCATCGGACAGGTGATTGCCCACCCTACTTTCTCCCTCCTCCCCACGGCCCTTTGGGCCGTTTCCCCATCCAGCGTCCCTTTCAGTGCCTTCCTTATCACCTCCACCCCGAATGTCACCCGTGTCCTCAGCGCATATCCCACCAGCGCTGCCGTCCTTGGCCGCGTCCCACCCCTAACCCCGGTCACTGACGTCATATCCCGCATGCCTCTGGGTGGGCATCCCTGGTCCTTAGATCACTCGCCCCGCGAAAACATATCTCCTCCCCGGAGAGAATCTCTCAGATAAGGGTAGGACTTACGCAGTTCGTTTCCCTTGGGGGCTTTGGGGGCGGAGCGGGGCGCCGAAGGC
>JAUQQB010000344.1 GCA_030550075.1 Chloroflexota bacterium
CCCCACGGCCCTGTGGGCCGTGGGGAGGGGGGAGAAAGGGGGGTGGGGCCATTCCGTCCCACCTTTAGAGCTTTCAACTGCGTAACTCCTAATAAAAATTTAGCGGGTCCAGGCACCTTTGTCAAATCCATCCGTCTCCGGTCCCCCTGGCCTGGGATCAGCACAAACAGGTGAGGGTCCCCCTTCCCTCTATGATCCCTTGGACCGCGGGGAGGAGACCAACGGTGTCCCCCTCGCATGTTTGAGGTTGTGAAGGCCGTCGAAGGCAGCCTTCATAACCCGAAAAGCACCTCTCCCATCATGGCGCACCAGGTCTAATCTGTATTTCTGAGCCGGGACAATGAGACAGGGGCACCCGAAGGCGCCCCTGTCTCCTGCACTGCTTATGGTCCTGAGGACCATGCCTCAGCGCTTCGTCCGGAAGCCCAGGAGTGTGTAGAGTGGGCACCAGCCGATCAGAGAGGTAACGATGAAGACCACGCCGATCACCGTGAGGATGATGCCCAAGGTGTTGAAGCGAAGGACGAAGGCTGAGAGCACAATGAGGACCACCGCTACAATCAGCCGCACAATTCGATCCCATCCCGCCATATTCAGTGCCATGACTGGCCTCCTATAAAAAGGATGGAACATGGCCTCAGCTCCCGAAAGCACCCTGGCCGCTATAATGGATCTCACTCTTCTTCATCGTGCTGGTGGTGATGGGAGGTGTGAGTGCTGGTAAGCTCGTAGCGCATCCGTTCCCAGGCCGCTTGGGCCCGGGCCATCGCATTGGGATCCATTACCTTTATGAGCTCGTTGATGAAATAACCCTCGGGCACAGCACCTTCGATATGGATGACCTCATTGATCACCGTGCGAGGGACGCCATAAACCCCATAGTAATCCGCTAGCTCCGGGAACTCCATCGCCTCCACCATATCCGCCCGGATCCACGGGCTCTCCATCGCCGCCTGATGGGCCAGTCGCACCATCCGCGGGCAGTAGGGGCATGTCGGCGTGACGAAAACCTGGATGTGAACCGGTGTCTGGATCTGGGCCAGCCGCTTGCGGCTGGATGGCGAGAGCCCCGAATCCCGGGCACCCACCATGCGGATGTCCTCGATCAAAGAGCCAAACTCGTATCCTGAAGGAATCCCGAAATAGCGGATGCCATAATCCCGCTCTCCTTCGATCACCACAGCCGGCGTTTTGTTGATCCCATAGCGTTCCGAGATCTCCGGATCAGTCACCTGATTATAGACTTCCATCGTGATCTGATCCGAGAGAGACGCCACCTCCTCGATCAGCTGCTGGGTCTCCCGGCAATACATACAGTCGATGTTTTGAGTGAAGACCAGAAGCCGGACCGGGTTCTTCAGATCAGATAGCAGTCGTCGGACTTCCTCACGGGTGTGCGCATCCAGCAATGCCATACGGACCTCCTCCTGGGACTGAAGGGTTTTGGGTTCGATCCGCTGGCCTCCTCCGGGGATCCCGGAGGGGGCGGGCTGGAGCCCACCCCCTCCCCCCAGTCGGAGGGCCCGATGGCGCGGACCTTTATCCTTCACTCCTTTAGATGCAGGGGATGCCATTGGGTGACAGGCCTCTCTATGGTTTCCACTATTGCTTGATCCAGATTTGACTTTTCGTTTTGGCTCCCTGGGGGTTTGGGGGCGAGCCGGGTGCCGAAGGCGCCCGGCTCGCCTCTAAACTCCTTTAAATCCCCCCTCCCCACGGCCCTTTGGGGCCGGGGGGAGGGGGGATTCAGGGGGGTGGGGCGATAGGCCTTCCGGATCCCATAACCTCAGAACAAATCCGGATGGAGCACTATGGGCTCAATGCGGAGCATTTTTCGATGGTGAAAGAGGGGTTTCCCGATTCGGGGGGATGTTCAGGCTGGAGCCCCAAGCACAAGTATGATACGATGAGCCCATGGGCACGCCGCGACATCGGCCAGCGGATACCACGCCTCTGCAATTAAGGGGCGGCCCGTCCACGGATCCGTAACCCATTTTCCGGAGGTGCATCTTTCAGGGTGCCGATATGGGAGGCCCACCGGCTTGACCTCCGGGGCGAAAACACCCTTTGCCTTTCTATGGAGGGGACATTGAGAATGCCTTCGCGCAAGCTCTCCGATTTGCTGAGCGCGCTCCCTTTTCCTTACCGACACACGGGAGGCGATCCGGAGATCCACGATGTGGTGACGGACTCGCGTCAGGCCCAACCGGGCGCCCTCTTCGTGGCCTATCAGGGGCTGCAGCACGATAAGCATGCCTTTATCCCCGACGCCCTGGCGCGGGGGGCAGTCGCCGTGGTCGGGGAACGGCCCCGTCAGGAAGTTCCCTTACCCGACCACGTGTCCTACGTGGAAGTCCCCAGCGGCCGGGAATCCCTGGCCTGGCTGTGTGCTGCCTTCCGCGACTTTCCTTCACGTCGTTTGATCCTGATCGGCGTGACCGGAACGGATGGCAAGACCACTACTGTGAATCTCAGCTATTCCATCATGAAGGCCGCGGGGCTACAGGCCGGGATGATCAGCACAGTGAATGCAGTGATCGGGGATCGGGTTTATGATACGGGCTTCCACACCACCACTCCGGAGGCCCCCGAGGTCCAGCGCTACCTGGCGGAAATGGTAGAGGCCGGCCTCACCCACGCCGTGCTGGAAACAACCTCGGAGGGCTTAGCCCAGCATCGGGTGACCGCCTGCGATTTCGATATTGCGGTCCTGACTAACGTCACTCACGAGCACCTCTACTTTCATGGCACGTGGGAGAACTACCGGGCCGCCAAAGCCCGACTCTTTGAGATGTTGAAAGCCTCCATCGACAAGGGCCTCCCCAAGACCGCCGTCCTGAACGCGGAGGATCCCTCTTTCGATTACTTCCGCCGGATCCCTGCGGATCGCTACCTGAGCTACGCGCTGAGGAAGCCAGCGGACCTTACCGTCGAAGACCTGCGCTTTGAGCCGGCTTACACCCGTTTCCGGCTCTGCACGCCAGCGGGATCCATCCGGGTGGAAACGACCCTGGTGGGGGAATACAACGTCGCGAACATCCTGGCGGCTGCCGGAGTGGGGATTGCCCTGGGGCTTCCCGTTGAAGTCATCGCCGAAGGCGTGCGGCGCCTGCCGGGCGTCCCGGGCCGAATGGAACGAATCGATGAAGGGCAGGACTTCCTGGCCATCGTGGATTTCGCCCACACGCCGAATGCCCTGAAGCAGGCCCTGCGCACCGCGCGGCGGATGACCAGCGGACGGGTGATCGTTGTCTTCGGGAGCGCCGGGCTGCGAGATATGCAGAAGCGGGGGATGATGGGGCACGTGGCAGGACGGCTCGCGGACCTCATCGTGATCACCGCGGAGGACCCGCGGACGGAGGATCTGGAAGCGATTATGGAGGCGATCGCGGAGGGGGTGCGGGCGGAGGGGCGGGTGGAGGGCATCGATTTCTGGCGCATCCCGGACCGCGCCGAGGCGATCCGGTTCGCGGTGGGGCTAGCCCGGCCAGGGGACCTGGTAATCGCATGTGGTAAGGGACATGAGCCCTCGATGTGTTATGGAACCGTGGAATATCCCTGGGACGAGCGCGAGGTCATGCGGGCGGCCTTGCGGGAACGGCTGGGGAAAGGTCGCGATCTGATCCGCCCGTGGTGTCACCTTCACCGGGCGCATGGATCGGATAGGCCTGTCTCTGAGTGAAAATTGGGTCTTCCCTCAACCATCCACAGGGCTTTGGGAGCGCGGGGCCGCCGAAAGCGACCCTGCTTGTCTCCCAATTCTCCTCCTCCTGCCGGGACCAGATATTGGATTGGCGAGTTTTATAAAACTCAGCTAACATCCTCTTAAGCACTGGAATCCCCTGGAAGGTCTGAGACGTTAAATCATTAGGAGTTACGCAGTTGAAAGCTCTAAAGGTGGGACGGAATGGCCCCACCCCCCTTTCTCCCCCCTCCCCACGGCCCTTTGGGCCGTGGGGAGGGGGGAGAAAAAT